>DATDTS010000069.1:0-4968 GCA_035290745.1 Candidatus Bilamarchaeaceae archaeon
TATACTTTCAACTTTTTGATTAAACTTGAAACTATAATTTTAGAAATCAGAAAGATAAAATGACAAAGCCAAAGTTAGAAGACCTACTAGCTAGATATTCAGAAGCAACATGATCCAAAACATGCATCCTTAAATCTCCATTTAAATCGGGAGTTTCAACTGCTACTCCATGATAATGAGGAGCTCCATCTGGACAAGGGTAGATCAAAGATTCTGTGTCTACACCACTCCCTAAAAGTCTTCTCATAACTCCTGACATTTCAGTTACTGCTCTTGTTTCAGATGATGAGGTTATTTCGTCAGACAACACCCGAAAAACATGGCCGTCATTCAAAGTGCCATGAAAAGGAAGAAGTGCAATTACAGAAACTTCATGCACTAAACGAAAAGCAACTAGCGTATCCTCACCAACGAATCTTGAGTGCACTATCCCTTCTCTTGCGACCTCTATACAACTACCGCCTTCTTTTGCAAATTGGCCTGGTCTTATTACTTGCGGATCACCCGCTTGAGTTCTAAATCTACGTCTAGACATAAATCCACGTTTTATAGATAATTTATAAAAACATTTAAAAACCCATCTTTTATAACATTTAATGATTTCCTTAACCTCCATAAAAAAACACCCATAACCAATACATATATAAACATTTCTAACAATTAATTAGTATATGTCATTAAGGTTAAGAGTTACAAGATCAAAAGGAACTGATAGAGCAACAAAATTCGCTACTGCGTTATCTGTTTTATTAGGGGGCGCAGCATGTGGACAACTTACAGCTCCGAATCCAGACTTTAGACCTGGATTAGCATTGCCAAGTAACGATGGAGGAATGGAACAACCTCAAAAACTTGATGGTGGGATGGATGCAGGAACTTCTATGGATGCATCAATGCCTCAACGTGAAGATCCTGACCTCTGCCTTGAGGGCAGGGCATTAAGATTAAGTGTAAGCGAACTTGAAGCAAATCAGGATATTAGAGTAGGAGAATTATTTACAATAAGAGTTGAGAATACTGGTGAAATACCATTAATAATTTCAAATATACATGTAATGGATACTGAAGGACTTATGAAAAGTTTTTCTGCAAGAACAGAAAATGGAGAAGAGATTAGAGGAATTAGATTACGACCAGGACAATCAACTTCTTTAACATTGGCATTACAAGAAAATACTGAAGAATGTGAAACAAGACGCGTAATTTTGATAGTTGGATACCAATCAAATGAAGAAGGATGCGAGGTAAGCAGAACTGCCCCAACAAGGGTTAATGCTGTTTGTGTAAACTAAACATTAAACGTCTCTCTTGGACTTGGGATAATGACTTCATATTTTTTTTCTAATTCATCCTTTAGGCTTGTATTTTCCCCATGAACAAGAAAAACTTTTTCAAGACCTTTAACTCCTTTAATAAATTGCAAAAGTTCATTGTAATCAGCATGTCCTGAAATTCTAATATTATCAACTTTCATCTTAATATCTATTTGTTGCTCATCAATCTGAACTAGCCTTTCACCGTCGAGTATCTTTTTTCCAAGTGTGCCTTCACCTTGATATCCGGCAAATATTAGTGTACTTTTTGGGTCAGATGCGAGCTTTTGAAGGTAAAAAAGAACAGGACCACCGGATAACATACCTGATGTTGAAACAACAATGCATGGCTCAGAAAGAACATCCTTCCTATCTTTTGATCTAGACTGATGAAAATATTTACTTTTAAATGGATCATCTTCGCTCATTAATATTCTTCTTTTTATATCATCATTTGCATAAATGGCATTATGACGGTAGATTCTCATTGACTTGTTGATCATGCCTTCAACATAGATTTTTGATTCTTGCAATTGGCCGCTTCTCATATAGTCATCTAAAGCTAGCAAAATTTCTTGTGCTCTCCCAACTGCAAATGATGGGATTAAGACAAACCCTCCATCTTTCAATGTCTTATTAATCAAATTAACTAATTTTGAGTAGGATTCCTTAAAGCTTGGAATAATGCCATCCTTTGAACCATAGGTGTTCTCAATGATAAGGGTTTTCGAAGAAATATTTCTCTCACAAGGGTCTAGAACCCTTGTTTTTCTCATGCAAATATCTCCTGTATAGGTAATTCCCCCGCTTTCATTTATCTTAATCATCTGGCTTCCGAGAACATGGCCAGCGTTATACAGATTACAATTAAACGGTTGCTGGAGGCCATCTTGTGGTTCAACGATCTTTATAGATTGTAAAACCTGATCAACGTGTTTTTGCGTAAAATGCTCTTCCTTGTGTATTTTCCTATAATCAGAAAGAAGAACTCCAAGAAGGTCACGTGTAGGTTTTGTAGCATAGATATTTGGATGAAAACCGCGTGCATAGATATGCGGCAAATAACCAGAATGATCAAGATGAGCATGCGTAATAAAGATATTTTGTATTTTTTTAAGGTCCTCATCCTCAAAAAGTGGGTATTCTGTCTTTTCACCAAGTTTTATACCACAATCAAGAAGAAGATTTTTATTATTGTTATTAAGAAAGACTGAACTCCGGCCAACTTCCTGTACCCCACCATAGAATGTAATCTCTATACTATCACCGTAAAAACCTAAAGAACATAGTAAGGCAAAAGATTTTAGAATAGTCGAGTACATAGTAAAAAAGGACAAAAAACAGGGATAGTAAGATTTTAAAAGAGTTTGTTGTAGAAAATGATTATATGAGGACACAAAGGTTAAAAACAATAGAACATACTGATCCGTTACGTATGAAAGCAACAGCCCACCTAACAGGTTTTAGATTTGTTGATAGGGTATTGATTGATGTTGCTGAAAAGGCTGCTGAAAAGGCACATTTTGCCTGTGAATTGTTTGGATTTGGACGCAAACAATTTAGTACCTTAGACATCATGTTTGGAAAAACAAGATTAGGAGTTGTTGGAGGAATAACTAAAAAAAGAGAATTAACACTTGGTTGGCGATTCTTTTTATCAACTGGAGCGTATAGGGATCAAACACTTATACATGAATTTGCCCATATTGTTGTTGGGATAGACACCTGGTGGACAAGAACGGGAACTTTTTTAGTTAATACTGATACTACTGACTTTTTAAGAGGGATTGTACAGGAAGGGCTTTCTGAATTTGCAGCAATGAGATATTACCAAGAGACACATACAGATGTCGAAACTAAAACTAGAGTATGGCATATTATGAAAACAGTTGGTATTATTGCACTAACTCTCCCAATTGAGGTTACAACATCGCTCTTAAGACTGATGCAAAAAGTTAGAAATCAAGCTCCATTATATGATGTATACTCCAGAGGGCTAAGACTTGCAGAAGCTGTATATGATGCAGTTGGAGATGAAAAAGAAGTTTGTAGAATAATGACTCATTGCCCACCCAAGACAATATCAATGGCTCTAAACCCTCATGAGTATCTTGAGCATTTAGTTACGATGGGAAGATTAAGAATTGCTGATGATGGATTCTATGTAAAAGGATTAGAATATCTATAATAGCGAAAACTAAAGTCTTACATAAATTGCATGACAGATTTTGCTTTTTCGCTCATTTTTTCTGGTGTCCATGGAGGGTCAAATGTTACTTCAATCTCAACTTTTTCAAAACCAATTGAATTGAGTTCTGTTTCAACCTGGTTTAACAAATCAGGCCCAACAGGACACGCAGGACTTGTGAAGGTCATTTTTACATAGATTTTCTTATCATCTATTTTTATTTCATAGATTAAACCAATATCAACAATATTCATTCCTATTTCTGGATCAATAACATTTTCCAATGCCTTTAATGCCTTGTTTTTTGAAATCATACGTAAATAATAGAAAATTTGTTTTTAAAAAGAGAACACTTACTTTATGCTTAGCAGTTTGAGAACTTCTTCTTTAGTCAAACTCCTTGGTCTTCTTTTTATAAATTCTTCAAAAGGTTCAAGATCAATCTTTTTATGAAGAATTGCCCGTATAGTTTTGTTTTTTTGTGAGAATAACGCTCGTATAAAATCCTCTTGTTTTTGAGTCAACATTTGACCAGTTAGCATAAGAACAATTAAAGCAGAATCAACCTTTGGTTTTGGTTTAAACAAATGGCTTGGAACTTTTTGAACAAATTCAACATCAAAAAAGATTTGTGAAGTGACTGAAAGACGGCCATAATTTTTTTCATTAGGTTTTGCAACCATTTTTTCTGCAAATTCCTTTTGAACCATTAAAACTGCCTTCTCAAACTTGTAATCTTTTAGTTTAAAGATGATTTTTGAGGAAATGTAATATGGAATATTACCAAAAATAAAATTAATTTGTGGGAGAGGATAGTCTAGAAAATCTCCTTGAACGATTTCAACTCTCTTATCTTCCAAAAACTTTTGAATCAAGAATTTTGCAAAACGTTCGTCTTTTTCAACAACAATTAATCTCTTCGGATTCTTCTCAAGAATTTTTTCAGTTAATCTTCCATCACCTGGCCCGATCTCCAAAACTATCTTTCCCTCAACATCTGCAAGTGAAACTTCTTTCCTAAGTATGTTGTGATCCTGAAGGAAATTTTGGCCAAGATGTTTTTTGGATTCCATGCTATTAAGATGAAAAGTAATATTTAAATATACTTGCACACACATACTACAATGGTGATGGTAATGGTAAATCTAACACTTTCTGTTCCAGATTCACTTTATAAAAAAATAAAAGAGCATAATGAAATAAACTGGAGCGAACTTGCAAGGCGTGCATTTGAAGGCTACTTAGCAAAAATCGAAATAACTGAAAACCTTACAAAAGAAAGCAAACTTACTAGTGAAGATGCAATTGAGATAGGAGAACTGATAAAAAAATCAATGTGGAAAAGATATTTAAGTGAGTCAAAGTAATTTGAAAAAAGGTTTTTCAAATGAGACTAATTGTTGACACAAATATAATAATCTCCGCTTTAATCAAAGATTCAGTTACGAGAAGGATTATGCTTCATCC
>DATDTS010000070.1:0-39429 GCA_035290745.1 Candidatus Bilamarchaeaceae archaeon
GCAAGCTTATTACAAAAAAAGAGGTTTAACCCCAGACCAGGCAGTAGAACTGGCATTAGAAAGAGAAAACAATTCAGTAGCCGCAAAATTATCATTAGTAGAAAGATTAGAAAATCTCCATGCTTTCAGGGAAATATTAGGGGTAATCAGATGTTTTCAAGATTTATTTAGAGGTGCACAAAGAATAATTGAATTCTCTCTTTATCCATCTCCAGTTTCAAGGGCAGGGGAAGTTCTTGGTTCAAGGTTCAACTTGTTTTTATATTCAAGTTTAAGGGAAGATCAACTTGCAACTAAAGTTCAAGATGTAGACCTAGTAGTAGTTCAGGGATTACATAGGCATCAAGATATCAATGCTTTATTGGCTCAAATAAAATCAATTGCACAATTAAATGCAGGGATCATTCTAACCTATAGTACGGATTATACAATTCAAGATACATTTGAAGAATCATTAGAAAGGGCAGGTTTCTCAATAAAAGAGCAAGGAATGATAGAAATAGAAGCTCCATCAGTTGAACAACTACTAAAAGCAGGAGTTTCAGATGAAGACTTATCAAAAGTAAGGGCAAAAGTAAGAGGGCAAAGCAATATTTTAATTCTAACAAATGAAAGGGCTTCAGATCAAATAAATGTCCCATCATTAGTTAAAGTTCCAAACTCAAATCAAGGTAAGCCACTTGTAATGAATAATGCTATTGAAATAAACACACCAAGGCCAGTTCTAGAAGCATTAGGTGTTAAATTTATTCCTGAATTGGTGTCCTATCCTTCTGAACCTCTTCTAGTTGATGTTGTTGATGGTAGAATACCAGTTGCAGTTATTGGTTATGACATGAATCCAAGAAGCCCCAGAAGATTAGAAGTTGATGTTTACCCTGGTGCTTCTGGCACTGATACCCTAAGGGGTTTTGCAAGAAGATTAAGTAGGATGAGGGGCCCTAGAAGAGACTACGGCATAAGACCAGGACAACATGGAAGGATCCAACTTCAGCGAATACGCTGATTTAATTATAGTCTTGTTCTAGTGTTGCATATCCTATTCCTTTTGTATGACTTCCGTAATACATAAACCATTTTTCATTTATTTTCATAAGTGTTGGGTCACCTGGTGGGTTTTCAGGAAACATTTTTCTTGAATCAGGGTCTGTGCTATAATCAAATTCTGGCTCTGAAAACGTTCCATCTTCGAATGTTAAATGGAACACTCCCTTATATGACCAAAAGTATAATCTTATTTCTCCATCATCCCATTCAACAAATTCTGGCCCATCTGCTAATCCTTTTAATAAATCGTTTCTGCTATCCAAAGCAATTCCCTTCTTTTCAAACCTGAGACCGTCATTTGATGTTGCCCATAAAAATAACTGCATATTATTGTTTGGTACCATTTCAGGATATTTTTCATTTATTGTCCCTCTGTAAACCATCAAATATTCATCATTTATTTTCATCACTGTTGGGGCTGCAACATTCTCAAATTCCAGTCCTTCGCTGTTTTTAGTATCAATTCTTGTTCCATCCTCATCATTCCATTTCAATCCATCAAATGAGATTGCACTTTTTATTACACCTGCATTTTGAAAATACATTCTATATTTTCCATTATCGAGTTTTATCACAGAAGGAAAAGTTGCCCATGTTTTTCTCAATCCTTCGTTTTCCCAATTTATACCATCAGAAGAGGTAGCTGAGTATACCTGGCCTTCAAAATTCTGTATTTCAGGTTCGGCTGAATAATACATCCTATATCTACCATTTCCCAAATCAATAATATCTGCGTCAGCATATTTGCCTTCTATTGCCAATTCCCCTTTCTTCCAACTATAAGTTGGAATGGTTTCTTCATTCTCTTCAACTTTTGTCTCATTTGAAATTGACCCAACTTGAGTGTCATTTAATTCATCATTTGGCACTTCTAACGTTTCATTTTCTATTATACTATTTTTTTCTTCGTCTAATTCTGGTTTCATTTCCTTTGATTCCTCATTTTCTTTAGGTAAATCACTTTTATTTTCCGCAGTTTTTGAATTTAAGTCCGAGGTTTGCTCATTTGAAACACATCCACTTATAAAAATCACAGAAATTAAAAAAACAATTAGAGCCAGTTTGTATTTCTTATTTGTCATAATATTCGTTTTTAATAGAAAATTTATATGCTTTTCTAAAGTCCAACAAGAGGAGCGCCTCTCTGGCTGTTCGTCATCCGCCGTTTAATAATTCGTTATATTTATAAAGTGTGATTTAAACATCTATTTATCATAATACCTAGGTGAACCTATGAATTTAACTCAAAAAATATTAAAGGAACATTTGGTAGAAGGTGAAATGGTACAAGGAAAAGAAGTTGGAATAAAAATAGATCAAGTCCTAACCCAGGATGCAACTGGAACCATGGCCTTCTTGGAGTTTGAGGCACTAAATATGCCAAGCATACACGCAGAACTTGTAGTTAGTTATGTTGATCACAACATGCTTCAAACGGATTTCAAAAATCCAGATGACCATATTTTCTTACAAACAGCAGCATCAAAATTTGGTGCATATTTTTCAAAACCAGGAAATGGTATTTGCCACCAAGTTCACCTAGAAAGATTTTCTGCTCCAGGTAAAACTCTTTTGGGAAGTGATTCACATACTCCAACCTGTGGAGGAATGTCTTCATTGGCAATTGGTGCTGGTGGATTAGATATTGCATTAGCAATGGGTGGTGGGGCTTATTATTTTCCAATGCCACAAATCATAGGTGTAAAACTAACTGGGAAATTATCTGATTGGGTTACAGCAAAAGATGTTATTCTTGAAATGAACAGGCGTGTAACTGTGAAAGGAGGAAAAGGAAAGATATTTGAATATTTTGGGCCTGGAGTTGCAACACTATCAGTTCCTGAAAGATCTACAATAACTAATATGGGTGCTGAATTAGGTGCAACTACAAGTATTTTCCCATCAGATGAAATGACTTTAAAATATTTAAAAATGCAAGGAAGAGAAGAGGTCTATAAATCTCTCTCAGCGGATTCTGAAAGTGATTATGATTCCATAATTGAGATAAATTTAAGTGAACTTGAACCACTTATAGCAAAACCACACAGTCCTGATAATGTTGTACCAATAAAAGAAGTTGCAGGAATAAAAGTTGATCAGGTTATAATTGGTTCATGTACTAACTCTTCTTTTCGTGATTTGATGTCCGTTGCTTCTATCCTCAAAGGTAAGAAAGTAGCTTCTGGAGTAAGTTTTGCTGTTGTTCCTGGTTCAAAACAAGTTTATGAGCAGATTGCAAGAAATGGTGCATTGGCTGATTTAATTGCAGCAGGTGCGAGAATTCTTGAAAGTGCTTGTGGCCCATGCATTGGTATGGGTCAAGTTCCTCGTTCTGGTGGAGTTTCAGTAAGAAGTTTTAACAGAAACTTTAAAGGTAGATGTGGTAGTACTGATGCAGGTGTTTACCTTTCAAGTCCAGAGGTTTGTGCAGCATGTGCACTTACTGGAGTGATCACTGATCCAAGAGATCTTGGTGTATATACGGAAATTCAATGGCCTGCAAAACTAGAGATTGACGATTCTATGATTTTAAAACCTTCATCTGATCCAGAGAATGTTGAAATAATAAAAGGGCCAAATATAAAATCATTACCAGAAATGAAACCTCTTCAAAACACCATTAGCAAAGAAGTTTTGTTAAAAGTTGGGGATAACATTACAACAGACCATATTATGCCAGCAGGTGCAGAGATTCTTCCATTGAGATCGAATATCCCCGAAATATCAAAATATACTTACAGGATTATTGATAAAGAATTTCCGCAAAGGTGTTTGGAAAAAGGAGGAGGGATTATAATTGGTGGAGAGAACTATGGCCAAGGATCGTCAAGAGAACATGCAGCAATTGCACCTCTTTATCTTGGTATTAGGGCAAAGATTGTCAAATCGTATGCAAGAATCCATCTTCAGAATTTGATTAATTGGGGCATTTTACCATTAGAATTCGTGAATCCTGTAGACTATGATAAAATTGATCAAGGCGATGAACTGGAATTAGTAGATATTTTAAATTCACTAAAGCATGGAAAGCCAGTTAAGGTGAAAAACGTAACTAAAAACTACGAATTTGAAGCAAAGTATACGTTGTCAAAAAGGGATATTGATACTTTAATTGTTGGCGGGTCAATTAATTATGTGAAAACTATGCAAACTCAGAAGATCACAGCTTAAGATTTGTGACATACATTTAAATCTGAATTGTCTCAAATAATTATCGTGCAACTCCGAAGGAGAACTTTACATACAAATCCCGAGCCACTGAAACCAAGGGTTGTTGATTTAGATAGAAAATACACACTTAGTGACGCATCTGAAATAACTGGTTTTTCAATAGACAAATTAAGAAGAAGATTAAGAAGTTATAAGGAAGCGTTTCGTGATCCTTTTATTGGACATCTTTTGATTGGTGGGGAAACGGTTTTTCGTATTTTAACCGGAATTGGAACAAAGTGGGAGGATAAATTTGATTAATCCAACTTTACTATTATTCAAAAACATTCATTCTATCTTTTTAATCCTTTTCTTTGATTTTACTCATTATGTTTAAAGTAGTTAAATTTGGGGGAAGTTCATTAGCATCTGCTGACCTATTCAAACAAGTTGCAGAAATCATTCAATCAGATAAAGACAGAAAAGTCGTTGTAGTTTCAGCACCTGGAAGATCAAATCCAAACGATTCTAAAACAACTGACCTGCTAATTAAAATCTCTGAAAATGTTTTAAGTGGGAAGGCATATTCCAAAGAATTTGATGAAATTAAAGAGAGATTAATTAATTTGGAAAAAGAACTAGATCCTAAAACACCTGTTGCAAATTTAATGACGAGTGAACTTCAAAAAAGAATTAAGAAAAGGGAAAAAAACGCAATTATTGCATTAGGTGAAGAATTTTCAGCAAGGCTTTTAGCTGATTATCTGGAGGGTTCTGTTTATTTAGATCCAAAAGATGCTAATTTTCTGATTGATGAAACCCCCTATGGGAAAAGATATGTACCAAAATCATCATTTTTCTCAATTAGACAGGTATTCAATAAATTAAAAGATAAAATAGTTATTTTTCCTGGTTTTTTTGGAATTGATTCAAGGGGAAGAATAAGGGTACTTCAAAGGGGTGGAAGCGATTACACAGCATCAATCCTATCAGTTATTTTAAATGCAGATTTACATGAGAATTTCACTGATGTTGATGGTATCTCAGTTGTTGAACCTGATATTCTGCCAGATACAGAGAAAATAAGATTTATGTCACTTTATGAATTAAGCGAATTAACCTTAGATGGGTCTTTTGGTGTTTTTCAGGATTTTGCAGTTGCCCCTCTTGCGCGAAATAAAATTCAAATTCATGTTTTATCTACAAAATTGCCAAAAGGTGAAGGGACAAGAATTGTTGAAACTTTACCTAATAATTTACCTAAAATAAGAGGAATTGCCTGTAAAAAAGACTTTGTAATATTTGATATTTTCAAATATGGTCTTGATCAGGAAATCGGCCTAAAACTAGAATTAGAAAAAATATTCGCAAATCACAAGCTCTCAGTTGGTCGTGTTCCAAGTTCTTTGAATTCAATGTCCATTATTCTGTCATGTAAATTGGATCTTTCAACCCTAAGTCAGGAAATAAAAGATGCAGTTAAACCAGATGAGCTAAGAGTTATCAATGATGTTGCTTTGGTTTCAGTTGTAGGGGAGGAACTTGAAAAAACAAAAGGAGTTGGAATGAGAATCCTAAAATCAATTTCTGATCATGATATAAACATTCTCAAGGCAATGTTTGATGGTATCAACTTCGTTTGTGTTATTCCAAATAATGAAGCAAAAAAAGCTGTAAAAGCAATTTATGAGGAGTTTTTTGCTTAGAATCTACATTCATCGTCTTTTATCGAACTAGGTTACGATCATATTTATAAATCTTATTAACACCATTTTCTATGCTTCTTTATATCCTAAATAATCTGTTAGATATGGTGATAAGTATGTCTGAAAAAATATCTATGAAAGATGGCAAATTGCATGTGCCTGATATGCCAACTATTCCTTATATCTCTGGTGATGGGATTGGTGTTGACATTTGGCCAGTTGTCCAAAAAATAGTAGATTCTGCTGTTCATAAAGCATATAAAGGAAAGAAAAAAATTAACTGGAAAAAGGTTTTAGCAGGGGATGAAGCAAATGAAAAGCTTGGTACCTTTTTGCCTGATGATACAATTAACTCAATTAAAGAGTATTTAGTTGCAATAAAAGGCCCTTTAACAACTCCAGTAGGTGGCGGCCACAGATCCTTAAACGTGACTATGCGCCAAGTCTTGGACTTATACTGCTGTGTAAGGCCAGTTAGATGGTTCAATGGTGTTCCAAACCCAATGAAATCTCCTGAAAAACTTAATGTTGTAATATTCAGGGAAAATACAGAAGATGTTTATTCTGGTATTGAATTCAAGCAAGGAACAGAAGAAGCAAAAAAAGTTATTGATTTTATATCAGCTTTTGGCAAGAAAATAAGGCCTGATTCAGGTGTTGGAGTCAAACCAATTTCAATAACCGGAACTAAAAGATTAGTTGAAGCTGCAATTAATTATGCGATTAATAACAAGAAAAACATTGTCACTTTAGTTCACAAGGGAAATATCATGAAATTTACCGAAGGCTCATTTAGAGAATGGGGTTATGAAGTAGCTAAGGAAAAATTCGCTGATAAGATAATCACAGAACAAGAAGTCCTTGAGAAACATGAAGGTAAAATTCCACATGGAAAAATAATGATAAACGATAGGATTGCAGATGCAATGTTCCAACAATTATTATTACGGCCAGATGAATACCAAGTAATTGCCACAATGAACCTTAATGGTGATTATATAAGTGATGCATGTGCTGCACAGGTTGGTGGTTTGGGAATTGCACCAGGTGCAAATATAAACTACAAAACAGGACATGCATTATTTGAGGCAACTCATGGAACTGCCCCAAAACATGCAGGTCAGGATAAAGTTAACCCAGGTTCATTACTTCTTTCAGCGGTTATGATGCTTGAATATTTAGGTTGGAAAGAAGCAGCACGAAGTGTTGAAAGTGCATTTGAGAAAACAATTGATAAAAAAATAGTAACCTACGATTTAGCAAGGCAAATGGAAGGTGCAAAAGAGGTAAAATGCTCAGAATTCGGTAATCATATCATCTCTAACCTGTGAGAAAAATGGTAACTATTGATTTAGCTTTAACTGAAGCATGTCAAACTATAAAATCTATAGCACTTTTCTTTTTAGTTATCTTTCTTATTCAAACTTTTATAGTTTATATAGAGGGAAAAGAAAAAGCACACAAAAAATGGCTTCTGCCAGCGGCTGTTGTTTTTTTACTTTTATTAGTTTACCTCTTTACACAAAATATACTGAATATGATTGCAGGAATTGTAAAATTAGAATTAGCTCAATGTTAAAGAAATTAAGGTGATACCTATTGCAAGAAGAAAAATAAGAGAAATTGATGGTCGAAATATGTTTGGTGGCTACTTTAATATTCCTCTAGATGGGGTTTTAGTTTCTCAAGAAACAGATATTGAGAACCTTCCTGCAAAATATTACTGGTTAAAATCTAAAAAACTTGTTGTTAAACCAGATATGCTAATAGGAAAAAAAGGAAAGAACAATCTAATCCTTCTAAATGCTGATTTTTCTCAAGCAAAAAAATTCATTAAAGAAAACATGAATAAGCAAATCACAATTGGTAAAGTAACTGGTAACTTAACGCATTTCATAATCCAGCCATTTGTTCCTCATGAGGAAGAATACTTTGTTTCAATTATGAGTGGTAGGGATTCAGACACAATCTACTTTTCTGATAAGGGGGGCGTAGATGTAGAAGAAAATTGGGATAAAATAAAAAGCATTTCAGTTCCAATCCTAGGTGAGTTTCCTGAAGTTGAGCTAAAAAGCACTCTCACATCATTTCCAAAGAATCATCAAAAACAATTATTTGATTTTATAAAAAGGCTTCACATGTTTTTTGTTGATTATGATTTCTCATACCTTGAATTAAATCCTTTCTCTTTTGTTAAAAACCTTCCATTACCTCTTGGGTTTGTTGGAGAATTAGATGATTGTGCAGAATACAAGAATTGTAAAAAATGGGGAGATCTAAAATTCCCTCAGAGTTTTGGGAAAACTCTAACAAAAGAAGAGAATTTCATAAAAGACCTTGACTCAAAAACAGGCGCTTCCCTAAAATTAACTATTCTAAATCCAAATGGGAAGGTTTGGCCAATGGTTGCTGGCGGTGGAGCATCTGTAATCTACGCTGACACGATAGTTGACCTTGGTTTCAGTAATGAGCTTGCTATTTATGGAGAATACTCCGGAGACCCTAATGAAGAAGAAACCTATCAATATGCAACAACAATACTTGATCTTATGACAAGAGAAAAAAGAAAAGATGGCAAAATTCTTATAATTGGGGGAGGAATTGCAAATTTTACTGATGTTGCTAAAACTTTTCAGGGGATTGTAAGAGCATTACGTGATTATAAGGAAAAACTACAGAAAAATAATGTAAAAATATATGTAAGACGTGGAGGCCCGAATTATGAGATTGGTCTTAATCTTATGAAAAAACTCGGAAATGAATTAGGTGTTCCTATGGAAGTATACGGTCCTGAGACTCATATGACAAAAATAGTTTCGCTTGCTTTGATGGAATCAGGAATTCAATCAAAAGGGAACGGTAAATCGGTTCTCTCCTTGAATCGTCAAAGGTGATATTATGAAAGATTTATTTACAGATAAAACTCAGTGTTTCATATACAATCTAAAACCAATTCCAATTCAACGAATGCTTGATTTTGATTATCTTTGCAGGAGAACAACACCAAGTGTAGTAGCTGTTATTGCACCAGGTAAAGCAGGCTCTCTCAAAGCTTTTTTTGGTGCAAAAGAAATATTAATTCCAGTTTATGATAGCATAAAAGAAGCTGTAAAACTAAATCCTTCTGTTGATGTTTTTGTAAATTTTGCATCTTTTAGAAGTGCTTATGACTCTTCTTTGGAGGCACTTGAGTCCGATTCGATCAAAACTGTTGCAATTATTGCTGAAGGAATTCCAGAAAGACTAACCAAACAGCTTATAGCAGTTGCAAAGAAAAAGAACAAATGTATTATAGGCCCTGCAAGTGTTGGTGGGTTATCAGCAGGTAAATTTAGAATAGGAAATACTGCTGGAACAATAGAAAATATAATCGCATGCAAGCTTTATCGGCCAGGCTCAGTTGGTTTTGTATCAAAATCCGGAGGCCTTTCAAATGAAATGTTTAATGTTATCTCAAGAAATGCTGATGGAATTTACGAAGGAATTGCAATTGGTGGGGATGCATATCCTGGTTCAAGATTAATAGATCACATCTTACGATTTGAGAAAATTCCAGATATAAAAATGATTGTTGCACTTGGAGAAGTTGGAGGTACCGAGGAATATGAAATTACAGATGCACTGAAAACTAACAAAATTACTAAACCAGTTGTGATGTGGGTTACTGGAACCTGTGCAAAAGTTTTCCCTGGAGAAGTCCAATTTGGGCATGCTGGTGCAAAAACCGGCGATGAGAAGGGCTCTGCTGATGCAAAGAACTCTGCCCTAAGAGAAGCAGGAGTTATCGTTCCAGATTCTTATCAGGATTTTGATGTCAAAATAAAACATACTTTTGATTCTTTGAAAAAACAAGGAAAAATAAAAGAAATCAAAGAACCCGGATTTCCAGAAATGCCTTTGGAATATACAGTTGCATTAAAGCAGGGTAAGATAAGAAAAGCAACAAACTTTATATGTACAACCTCTGATGATCGCGGTGATGAGCCACATTATGCCGGAATTCCTATGACTAAAATGATTGAGGAGAATTATTCATTAGGAGATGTTATTTCACTTTTATGGTTTAGAAAAAGACTTCCGTCATATGCAAGTAAATTTATTGAAACTGTTCTATTGATAGTAGCTGATCATGGCCCATGTGTAAGTGGTGCACATAATGCTATTGTCTCATCAAGAGCTGGAAAAGATCTTGTTTCTTCTCTTTGTTCTGGTTTATTAACCATTGGTCCAAGATTTGGTGGAGCAATTGATGATTCTGCGCGGTTCTTTAAACATGCTTGTGATTCAAAAACCCAACCAGACGAATTTGTTGAAGACATGAAGAAAAAAGGGATCAACATTCCTGGAATTGGCCATAGAATCAAATCAGCAAAGAACCCTGACAAAAGAGTTGAGATACTTAAAAATTATGCAAAAAAGCATTTTCCACATACAAAATATTTGGATTATGCTCTTTTAGTTGAAAATGAAACACTAAAGAAAGGTGACAACCTTATATTAAATGTCGATGGCACCATTGCAGTTTTATTTTTGGATTTGATTGATGGATGTAAGATTTTTTCAAATGAAGAATTTGACTCTATTGTTGATGTTGGCTATTTAAATGGGTTATTTGTTCTGGCTCGTTCAATTGGTATCATGGGCCATGTTTTTGACCAAAAGAGGCTGAAACAACCATTGTACAGGCATCCATGGGACGATGTATTATTTTTAGAGTAGAGAGTCCTGTGGAGAAGTGAACGTAGTTCACCAAGATCCATGGGACGACGTATTATTTTTGGATTAGCAAAATCCCATGGAGAAGTGAACGTAGTTCACCAAGATCCATGGGACGACGTATTATTTTTAGAGTAGAGAGTCCCTTGGAGAAAAATTTTATTTCTTTGAATTCCTGATAGTCATGGCACCAACAAGCACTGTACTGAAAAAAATACTTGTAATAACAATCACAAGAATAAGTTCACTAAACATATTTGTATTTTCTATACCATATGCATAAGGTATTTGAGCAAGTACTACTGAAGCTAGATCCTTTGAGCCTATTGCAGCAATGAAGGCAGCATTTTTGAAAAGAGTAGTTTTGAATGTGCAAACAATTGTGGAAAGAGCTCTAATAATAAATAGCAGCACTGTAATAACTATCCCTATTAATATTATATTAATATTGCTAATACCGGCTATCATTCCAAGATAAACATAGAAAAATGTCCTTATAAAAAACGAGAATTCGTTATGTGTTTTTTTAAGTGTTTCATCATAAAAATACTTGTTCTGCTTGATTTTAAAAAACTCAAATATTTGAAGACCGTTACTAAGAATAAGACCAAAAACAAGAACAGCTATGGCACCATTCCCATTGAATTTATCTGCAATTGAGTAAACAACAAAAAGCGTTGCAAGGGCAATCATATAACTAAACGGTTTTGCCCTTGTTTTCTTCAGAACTTTCATCCAAAAAACTGCAGCAATTAACCCAAACATAGTACCAACAAGAAATTGGCTCAAGATTGTTCCACCAACTTTAAACAAATCATTGTCTCCAGTTGTGTAACCTATAACGAGAGAGATTGTTAGCACTATACATAAAATATCATTAGCTACTGCTTCAATTGAGATAAAGTTATAAACTCCTTCTCTAATCTTCATTCCTTCTATCATAGCAGCAGATGTTCCAGCTGCAATAGCACCGAAAATAGCACCAACCATCAGGTCTACTCCAAAAATTAGGTTAAACAAAATTCCACAAACAAAAATTGATAAAACAACATTCAAGACACCAAAAATTAATGCCCTTGGACTACTTTTAAGAATCTTGAAGAGGTTCATATTAAGCCCACCTTCAAAAAGGATAAACATAAGAGCTATTGGCGCAAAGATGGGTGTCATTTCAATTAACTGTTGCGGGTCAGAATAACCTGTAATAGGTCCTATCATCAAACCAAGCAAAACAAGTATAAGAACAGACGGTATCTTCGTTTTTCTGTATAGTTCCTCACTTAAAAAACCTATAAATATTATAGTACCTATAAGTGCAAATGTGTTTGTGACTGTGTCTAGCATAGAACTATTGAAAGTTTTACATTTAAATGGTTTCTTATCTGTTTATTTTTAGAGAATAGAATAAAAATAAAATTAAAGAAGATCAGCGTGCTGATCTTTCATTGAATAGGTTCAATTCTCGTTCAGCTCTAACGGGCACTTCTTGCCATTCTTTCAGTTTCATCTCTCTTTTTCATTGCATAAGAAGTTTGAGCATCTCCATTTGCTGTATTAATAATCTCAGCTGCCAACGCTTCTGAAATTGGTTTTGGTTTGTTAAAAGATCCCATAATTGCTGCAAGAGCCATGTTTCTTAGTGCCATATCAAGCCTTCTAGTTGCTGAAATATCAACAGCAATTTGGTAGCTCACACCACCGTGTGAAACTCTAGTTGTATCCTCACGAGGTGCAGAGTTCTCAAGTGCATTAATAAGAACCTGTACTGGATTTTTCTTAGTTTGTTTCTCAACTGAATCAAAAGCCTCTTCTACAATTCTTAGTGCTTTTAATTTTTTCCCTTGAAGTTGGCCATGTGTTCTTATGATTTTACCAGATGTTTTTTCACCTGTTCCTCCCCTCATAAGTTTGTTGGCTAGTCTTTCTACAACATTAACATCTATTTTTCCTAGTGCTCTTTTTTTATGCCTTCCTGAGGTATGAGGTACAAACATTTGTTTTAATGAAACTACTTGAGCAAGACCCTTGTCTTTTATCTCAATATTTGTTAATTCATATTTTCCGAATAATTTAGACATACGATCATCTCTTTCCCTTTTCTTTCTTTCCACGTCTTAGTGCTTGTAAGTCAACACCATTTACTTTTTCAACCTTGTATCTAACACCAGGTATAGAACCCATTTGTCCTCTTTGGGAACCTCCTAGTCCAGATATAATAATTTCATCATGTTCTTCAATGAATGAAATTGCTTTGTTTCTTGGTGCATGTACTGTTACAATTTTTCCATTCTTAGTCAATTGTGCTTTTACACATTTAATTAATCCTGAATGAGGCTGCTTTTGCTCTAATTGAATCTTTTCAAGTACAATTGCTTTTGCTTGTGGAGCACCTTGTAATGGATCAAACCTTTCTTTTAAATTAAGCTTCTTTCTCTTCCATCGTTTAGACAACCAGCGTCCTTTTTTTCTTCCGCTTTTTTTATTTCTTCCTGCGTATTCTCCATTTGCTCCTTTACCCATATAACTATCACCGTATTTAATAAACATTAAGGAATCCTATTTTTAGGGGAAGGATTTATAAAGATTAGTTCCCGAGCCCAGCAACACTGTTAAGCAAAATAACCCCAAATAGTAATATCTCAAGAATCCCGAATATAATGACTATCAACTTTAAAGTTGAAAATACATCCTGGCTTGTTTTTTTTGCACCTACAATGACTTCCTTTTGTTGTGTTATTTGGTTCTGTACTTCCTTCAAATCATTCTTAATTTTTAATATTCCGTCTTTATGTTCATCAAAATCCAGGTTGTTTATAGAAGCACCAGTATCCCTTAAAGATTCGCCAGCATTGACTAACGACTCGCCATTTGCTCCAAAACTAATTGTTTCAAGTAGACTACCAAATGTTTTGATCTCACTGCCAGTTGTTATTATGGCATCTCCAAGGCCATCAAGACTTTTATCAATTTCATCAACTGTTTTGTTAAGGCTTGAAACTTCATCAATTACAGTTCCAATTCCAGATTCAACCTCACTTACTATCTGGCCTGTTTGTTCTATTTGTGTAATCGCCTGCTTTTCTATAACATCCATTACATTGTAAGCCAATACCATTATAATTAAAGTTCCAAGAATCCCGATTAATGAAACTCCAACAGAAACATAATAAAGATAGTCTTTAACCTTTTTCAGGAAGTCTTCCATTACCTATTCTTTTTCTTATACTTTTATAAAGAATATGTTTGTACTATATTTTATGGATTTGAATTTTTATATACTATTTGTAACCTTAGCGGCAATTGTTTATTCTCTTGTCATCCGAGCTATCCAGTTCAAATATGTTGACCAAACAAAATCTAAAGAGCTTCAGGAAAAGTCAAGAAAACTTAATGAAGAACTAAAAGAAGCAAGCAAAAAAAATGACCAGAAAAAAATAGATGAAATAATGAAAAAACAAATGGCGCTTATTGGCGAAATGAACAAGGTTATGTTCTCAAGTTTTAAGACAATGATTCCAATAATTGCAGTGTTTTTGATTTTTACAGGCATTCTTGGATATTTTGATCCTACAACTTCTGATGATATCCTCCTGCACCCTAAGGATGACGGAAATGGCTGCGATAAAACTGCTGGAGATAAGACATATTCATTATGTGAACCTATTAATGGGACTAAAGGCGAATGGATTCTGACTGCTAGTGTTCTAAATGGAAAAGATTTTTTAGGAAATGATCAGGTTATTGCAGAGAACAGCCATACTTTCTTTTTGGGGGAAGTTGGAGAAAAAACTTATGTAAAGGGATCTAAGGGTGAAGATTTACAGTTAAATGGCATAAAAGATCAATATGACGATAATGAAAAATTAGAACTTTTTATACCAACAAACATGGGAACCCCAAAAGTTACTCTTAACAGCGGAACTTGGTTTTATGTTGATTTGCCAGTTGCTATTCCTTTGCTTAACATACAAAGAATTAGCGAAGTCTACTGGTGGTTTATCTTTGTCGCATTTATCTCTGGTATTATAAGTTCTATGATCTATAAAAAATTTATAAAGGTGGGTTAATGATTATCGCTATCAATTTGAATTACATTCAAATCTTGCAATTTTGTGAGGTGCCAAATATATGAAAATTGCAATCACTGGATTAACTGCAAGCGGAAAAAATACATTAGCAGAGCTTGTTGCAAAAGAATTATCATACAAATTAGTAGAGCCAACATTCAAGGATTTGGCGAAAGAGGAAGGAATCTCTTTAATGGAATTCCAAAAAAAAGCTGAGAAGGACCATAATATTGATAAAAAATTTGACGACCTTCTAAAAAAGCAGGTATCAAAAGGAAATTGTGTGGTCTCTACATGGTTAGGTCCATGGATTGTTAATCCAGACATTACCATTCAATTGTTTGCTCCATTAGACATAAGGGCAATGAGAGTATCAAAAAGAGATAAAATGCCTTTAGACAAAGCAAAGAAACATGTTCAAGAGAGAGATAATTCAAATAGGAAAAGATATCTTGATGTTTATAATATTGATATTTTTGACACTTCAAGTTTTGACGCTTGTCTCTCAAGCCACAAATATACTCCTGAAAAATTAAAAGAAATTGTATTGCAAATAATTAAAACAAATAAAAAAATTTAGGTTTTTTTCTATGCCCTTGGACGGATTTTTAATAATCGACAAACCCCCTAAGGTTATTTCGCATGAACTTACTACCTGGTTAAAAAAATTATTGAAAGTTAAAACGGGTCATGCTGGAACTCTTGATCCGGATGTTACTGGTGTTTTCCCGGTTGCATTAGGCAAATCGACAAAACTTCTCCAATATATTTCTTCGAATGATAAGACCTATATCGGAATTATAAAATTCAAGAATAAACAAATCGATGATTCTGAAATTAAAAATCTATTTAGTGAGTTTACTGGGAAAATTTGGCAGGTTCCACCTACAATGAGTGCAGTAAAAAAAGTTAAGCGAAAAAGAACTGTTTATTCGCTCGATTTTCTTGAAAGAGACGGACCATTTGTTTTATTTAAAACTAAAGTTGAAGCTGGGACTTATATTCGAACCTTATGCGAAGATATTGGAAAAAAATGTGGAGGAGCTAGAATGGAGGAACTAAGAAGAATTGCTGTTGGTGATATAAATGAAAAACAAGCAATAAAACTCCACAAACTTGTTGATTTTTGTAAATCAGGTAAACTACAAGAGATAATCATCCCACCAGATTCTCTTATAAAATTTCCTAAAGTTGAGATAAATAAGCACACGATCGAACCTCTTCTAAATGGTGCTACTATAACTAAATATGGAATAGTGAAGTGTGAACGTTTTGGAGTTGAAGAACTAGTTTCAGTTTATTACAACAATACATTTGTTGGAGTTGGGTTATCCTTAGTAAGATCAAAAGAAATAGACACAATGAAAAGTGGTTTTGTAATTAAAATGAAAAGAACACATGCTACTAAATCTCAACTACTTTAATTTTTTCCAGAGTTTTTCTAACAACCTCTTCAATACCTATTCTTTCTTCAATCATTTTTATTTGTTCTAATCTAGCTTTGGTAGCTGGGTGTTTTACTGCAACTAATGAGCAACAATCCTTGTATTCTTCAATTGAAGCGTCGAATGTCCCTACTTTTTGTGCCAGTTCCATAATTTCTTGTTTGTCATAAGTTGCAAGTGGCCGGTATACTGGTACACTGAAAGCCTCATCAACACAATATAAATTTTCTAAAGTTTGTGATGCAACTTGTGCAATACTATCACCCGTAACAACCCCTAGCGCCCCTTCTTCTTTACATAACTTATTTGCAACATTTGCTATAAATCTTCTAAACAAAACAAGTTCAAGTTTAGGTGGGACTTCGAATGTTTTTTCTTGAAAATCCTGATAGGATACAATATATAAACTGATTTTGTAAGGATGAAATTCTTTCAATATTTTTATTAATTTAACTATTTTTGAATTCAAAACATCATCATTTCTTGGATAATTATGTATATGTAAAAAATTTACCTCGCACCCTCTTTTCATCATAAGCCAACTTGAAACTGGAGAGTCTATCCCTCCGGAAAATAAAGATAAAATCTTACCGCTTGATTTTACCGGCATTCCACCAAGGCCTTTTATTTTTTCAAATGAAACTATTATTTTATCATTTAATATCTCTACAAATATCTTTTTTTCAGGTTTTTTTAAATCTATTTCGATTCCGTTTGCTTCAAGCTCCTTACCTATTTTTTTATTTACATCAAGCGAGGTTGCTTGAAACTTTTTGTCCGATCTCTTAGTATCAATTTTAACTTTTTTGCCATTCAAATGTTCTTTTGCATAATCCAAAATAAGCTTTGTCACCTTTTCTAAATCTTTTTCAATTACATAAGCAAAAGAGAACCAGCTAATACCAAAAACCTTATTTAGCTTTTTTTCTATCTCTTCCTTATTGCTTTTTTCATTTAAGTAAATAATTATTCTTGTTTCTTTTCTTTCTATTTTCTCGTATTCTATTCCATCTAAAGCCGTTTCTATATTATACTTTAACCTATTCTCAAAACTAGCCTTATTCTTTCCTTTTAATGACAATTCTCCATAATGTACGTTAAATATTTCCATAATAATCAATTAATAAATTAAAAACGCTGAGGGCCAGATCGGAACCGCAGGGGGACACCCCCTTCAGTTTGACGCTCTTCCTGATTTCCCCGACTTTTGAATTAAAAACGCTGAGGGCCAGATTTTCAACATTGCACCTCTTGGTTGCAAGGGGTGCGGGGCCCGCTGGGGTCCTGCTTTGAACTGGCGATCCTTTCGGACACGCTTCCCGAACCGCTGGGAAACTACGTTTCCCCTCGGTTTGAGGTTCCCGATGGAATTCCATTCCATGGGCCCATTGAACACGGTTCAATTGGGCTTCCTGATCCCCTTCCTTTTGGGATTCAGAAAAAGTTCCAGGCCTACGCTTCTAATTGAAGATTCAATTAAAATGTGCGCACTACCAGGTTATGCGACCTCAGCGAATGAAATGAGCTGAGGGAATTGAACAAGCAGTTCAATAAGACCTCAGCATGAACTTTCATTAGTCTGCACCTATGCTAAAGTTCAATCAAACTTCCAAGGGCAAGACTAATAAAAAACTCCCTAAGCAAAGAGAGTTTAATCAAAAGTGAGGAAAAACGTTTTTAATATGCTTGTTTTTCTTCTACATCCAAAAGTTACATAATCTATTTAATCCTTATCAATGAAATACCTTAAGTTGAATCTTATGTCTGATTTAAAAAAAACTGATGAAGCAATTTATAAACTGGTTCAGGATGAGTTACATTACGAACAAAAAACACTAAGGCTAATCCCATCTGAGAACTATGCATCAAAAGCAGTCTTAGAAGCTACAGGTTCTGTTTTTGCTAATAAATACGCAGAAGGTTACCCTCATAAAAGATACTATGCAGGACAAAAATATATTGATATGGTTGAAGATCTGGCAATTGAAAGAGCAAAAAAATTATTTGGGGTGAAATTTGCAAATGTTCAGCTAAATTCCGGTTCTCCTGGAAATATGGCAGTGTATTATTCACTTATGAATCATGGAGATACATTCATGGGTTTGGAATTATCTCATGGTGGCCATATAACCCATGGTTTGAAAATTAATTTCTCCGGAAGTGAATATAATGCGGTTTCTTACCAGCTTAACAAAAAAACCGAGAAATTAGATTTTGATGAAATCCGGAAACTTGCTGAGCAACATAAACCAAAATTAATTGTTTGTGGTTATACTGCTTACCCATATCAAGTTGATTTTAAACAATTTAGAGAGATTTGTGACGAGATTGGAGCTTATTTACTTGCAGATATTTCACATATTGCAGGTTTGATTGTTGGTGGGGTCCATCCATCACCAGTTGGAGTTGCAGATGTAATTATGACTACTACTCATAAAACATTAAGAGGCCCTAGAGGAGCCGTAATACTAACAAATAATGAAGAAATTGCTACTAAAATAGATAAAGCAGTTTTTCCTGGGTTACAGGGTGGTCCACATATCCATTCAATTGCTGCAAAGGCGGTTTGTTTTCATGAAGCAATGCAGCCAGAATTCAAGAATTACACTCATCAAATTGTAAAAAATGCAAAAGCATTGGCTCATCACCTTTCTTCTTTAGGTTTGAGATTAGTTGGAGGGGGAACCGAAACTCACCTAATTTTGGTTGATGTAATGTCCTCAAAAAATATTACAGGGAAAAAAGCTCATGAAGCATTAGAAGAAGCTGGAATTATTGTTAATAAAAATACCATTCCATACGACACTCAAAAACCGTTTATTGGTTCAGGAATAAGAATCGGAACTCCTTCTCTTACCACGCGTGGAATGAAGGAAACTGAGATGAAACTTGTTGCAGAACTAATGGTAAGAGTTCTTGATAATGTTGATGATGCTAAATTAAAGGAAGAGGTAAGAAAAGAAGTTGAAGAGTTATGTTCAAAGTTTCCAATTTACTAGTATATCAACTATCTCTTCTCTAGTTTTAGCTGAACAAACCTTATCTCTTAATTTTCTGGCACCTTGAATTCCTTTAATAAATTGGAGTGCTTGGCCTTTTATATCTCCTGAATTCCTTCTGATGTTCTTTTCATCAACGATTTTTATATAATCTTGAAATGCCTTGATTCTCATTTCTGGTGTAATCTCAAAATCATTCTCTTTTTTGCATTGTGAAAAAACAAATGGATTTCCAAGTGCACCTCTACCAATTAGAACAGCATCACATTTTGTATACTCAAACATTTTCTTGGCACTAGAATAATTAACAACGTCCCCATTTCCAAACAAAGGGATTGAGATTGCCTGTTTTATCTCTTTTATCTTGTCCCAATCCGCTTGACCCGCATACCCTTGTCTTAAGGTCCGTGCATGTACCGCAAGTGCTTTTACACCTGTTTTTTCAATGACTTTTGCAATCTCTACAGCGTTTTCTTTTGTCGATGTTCCCAATCTCATTTTTGCGGTTACCGGTTTTTTTATAGTTGAGACCAACTCCTCAAGAATCTCCTTAATTGTTTGAGGATTATCTAAAAGTGCTGCACCACCACATTTTTTTGTTATTTTTGGGGCAGGGCAACCAAAATTAACATCTATGACATCTGCCTTTTTCTCTAATTTTTGGGCAGCCTTTACCATTACTTCAGGATATGGCCCAAAAATCTGGATTGCACATGGCCTTTCTTCTTCTGAAATGAAAGTCATTTCTTCGGTTTTCCAGTTATCCCTAACTACTGCTTCAGCTGAAACAAATTCTGTGACAACATAATCTGCCCCATACCTCTTGCATAATAATCTAAAGGCAGCATCAGTAAAACTAGCCATTGGAGATAGTATATACCTTATATTGGAAAAATCCATATCATAACAGAGGTTAAGAAGAATTTATAACGGATTTCATAGTTGCGTCAATTTTTGTTAAAACTATGAAAGACCATTAAAAACAACACATTTATAAATATTAATATGCCTATATAAGTATGGTAAACGTGGCAGTTGCATCCAGATCTGAGGCTCAAGGTTCAAACTCTCAACCCCATAGAAGTCGTTTAAGAAGAGCATTTCCAACTATTCCTGATATATTACAATCAAGACGCGTAAGAAAGTTATACGAGGAAGCATACTTTTCAGCTAGAGATATTGATTTTTTGAGACAAGTTGTAGATAAAGGACATGGAAACAAGAAAGTTGCTCTATTTTTGATTGACCTTTTGGATAAACATTCTGATCCAAGTGAAGCCCTTTTAGCAAAAGGAATTAGAACTCAATTTGTTAAACTTTATGAAACTCTCTCTCAAAGAGATCAAGCTAAAGTGTTTAAACAATTAGCAGGAAAATTTGCAACTGTTGATTATCTCTGCTCACAAATATCTGTTCGAGGAAATTCTGATGATGTTAATTTAGTTCTTTCTGTTGCAACTGCTTCAGCTGGAAATGCAAGAGTTGCTGTTCAAGTTTTGCAAATTGTTAAGAAAATGACTACTTATAATGTTAGAAACTTAATTCGTTTAGCTGATACAAATCCAACTGAATTGGATGCTATTGAGCATATTCAGGCTAAGAGAGATGCTGAAATCATTAAAGGCACAAGAGAATCAAAACAAGATGATAAGATAACAGATGATGAAATTGCTATAACCAGAAGAGAACTAAAAGAAAAAGCAGAGCAAGCAAATGCTAGAGCCAGAGAGATTCAAGCAAGTCTAACTTCATTTACCAATCAATTTTCCTTTAGGCTTACTCAAATATTTATTGGTATTTTTGCTTCTGAAGGCCTATCCCAAAAAGAGATATACTCTCTTTTTGGTAGAGTTATTAAAGAATTTCTAGCTTCAACAAGACCAGATCGCGTTCAAGAAGTATATGCATCAAGACTTGGTAGAGCTTTGGAATATGTCGGTAATCACTGTGGTATTGTTTATGCTCAAATGCTTGACGATCTTGACGGAACGTTACAACCTTTATATCGTAGACAAGAAGAAGTTATTGAGAACAGATTTGATAGATACAAAGATAGAACTATTCTAAGACTAGTCTGCGCAAGGGTATCATGGTCATTTGATAAGCCTATGGTTGACATGCCTGTTGATGAAATTCAAGATATTCCTGCGACTAAAAAATTTAAACAAGTTAATGTTAAGAGAAAAACAATTGAATTTTTTGATACACTATTTAAGAATGATGCTACAGCTAGTTTTGCAATTGAAGCAATGCTTAGTGTTCCAATAGGAAGACAACATCTTGATGAACTAGCTTTAACTTCTGGTGATCGGCTTATACAAATCATGAGTAAAATGAACGAGGAACAAATAAAAGAAACATTGGTAGGGTGGGTTTTTCCAATCGGAAGAACAGAACAAGCAGAACCTCAAGCTTATAACCCTAATCAAGCAACAAGAGCAGTTCTTGCATTTAATATTATCCAAGCTAGACCTGTTTCTAATGAATTAAAAAATGCTGCATTAAGTCAAATCTCTAATCAAAGAGAAGATGTTTTTTCAGCAGCAATTGACGCATGTTTTGCCCATAGAATGACAGCAGTTATACCAAGAGTTTATCAAGTAGTTTCTCATGATCACAGATTAGAATGGAAGAGAAAATATGTTGGTTATTTAGTTTTCTTTGCTAGAACTGAGAATGAAGAAGCAAAAGCTAGAGTTAAAGATGTTCTAAAAGGACAAGACAAAGTTGCAATAGTAGCTGCAACAGACTATTGCAAAGATTATGCATTAACATTTGCAATTCCTGAATTATCTAATCTTGCTCTGGCTGGAAGAAGGTCAAAACCATTAATAACAAGAGCAGAAAGAACACTTATCTCATTTGTTAAGCTTGGAATTGATGAGGCAAATGTGCCAGTAAGAAAAGTTATAAATGGCTTACAAAGAACTGCTTTAATCGGAAGAACCGATGATCAAAGACAAGTTGCATTAAATAGATTAATTGAATATTCAGATGGTGGATTAAGTTTTGCTGAACAATCTGTATTGTCAATTTACAGAACTTTAGAAAGACAATCCGAAAGAGGGCAACATTGGAAAGCAAAAAGAAAAAGGAACGGAGTTCCAGATAAATTACAAGAGGCAGTAGCTAGAATATATTCTAGAAGAAATGGAAGACCAAATGAAGTTTCACCAAATCAAAGTCCTTTTCAACCAACAACCGCATCTGCACAAATAGGAATTGTTGTTATTGGCGGAACACCATTCATGGGAATTCTAACCCGTACTGGAGGAAAAGGTTCTGAAATTCTTGGAGGATAAATTTACTCCTCAGCCTTTTTGAACAATTTAACTGTTTTTGTTTTTACACTAACTGGAATAGGAACCGTTACTTCAAGCAACTCAACAGTTATTTCATCTTTTGCTTCATCTACTCTAAGTACTTTTGCTCTTTCTCCTTTAAATGCACCTGAAGCAATTTCAACTATATCCTTTACTTCAATTACTACTGCTGGTTTTGCAGTTGCTTTGATGTGCTTTTCCAATTCATTTAAAGGTGTAACTTTTGGCAATAATCCTTTAACGTGTTTTACTTTTTGTATTAGTTTTACTACAGAATTTTCTTCTTGTCCTTCGATAAACAAATATCCTTTTATAGAATCAACGTAGACAATAGAATAAATATTTGGTTCTTCTGCCCTTGCTTTTTTTGTTAAAATTTCGGCAATTATTTTCTCTTGTCCTGATGTAACTCTTGCTGTGAATATCATCTGTTTTTACACCTCAACCTATTAACCCAAACACAAAAGCCACTATAACCCCTATAAATCCAATTACAATAGCTCCCAAAGAAGTTACCTTTGAAACTTTCTTATATTCTTCTGGTGTTGGTTTTCTGGAAGTATGTATTATCCTTACACATCTTTTTAAAAGTTCTTTTATTTCCATAATATCATCTTACCCTACAATATCTAAATCAAGTCCTTCAAGTTCTTCATCAAAGTTTTTTGACTCCTTTTTTGTAAATTTAACTCCTGCTAAAACAATCAATACTCTCATTGATGATTTCTTTATGTTTTCCTCTACTCTTGCACCCCAAATTATATGCGAATTAGGATTAATCCTTTGTGATGTTTCTGCAACTACGTACTCAGCTTCCTTTAATGTCATATCTTCTCCACCAATTACATTTACAAGAGCCTTTGTGCACGAATCAATTTGTGCATCAAGTAATGGTGAGTTAAGTGCAGAATCAATTGCAATTCTTGATCTGTCTTCTTTTTTAGTATCAAGTGAAGCCTCTCCAAGTCCAATTACTGCATATCCACCATTTGATAATATAGTCCTAAGGTCTGCAAAATCAACGTTCATCAATCCAGATTTTGTTACCAACTCGGCGATACCTTTTACTGCACCTGCTAGAACCTCATCGCACACTTTAAATGCAGTGTTCAAAGGCAAATCAGGGACTAAATTTAGTAATTTATCATTTTTTATTACAATCAAAGTGTCAGTATACTTTTTTAATTTTTCAAGTCCATTCATTGCATTCTCCATTCTTATCTTTCCTTCTGATGCAAATGGAAGTGTTACAACTCCTATTGTGAGTGCTCCTGCAGCCTTTGCTTGTTCTGCAATTATCGGAGCACTTCCAGTTCCTGTTCCTCCTCCAAGTCCACAAGTAACAAACACCAATGAGCCACCATCAACTGCTTTTTTTATGTCTTCTGCTGCTTCTTTTGCTGCTTCTTCACCTATAGCTGGATCGCTTCCTGCTCCCTTTCCACCGCTTATTTTTCTTCCTAAAATAACCTTCTTGTTTGCTCTTATCTTAAGCAAATGTTTTGCATCTGTATTCATTGCAATTAAATTAATGTCCTCAACGCCTAATTGAAATAATCTATCCAATGTATTACTTCCGCTTCCTCCTGCACCTATAACATATATTTTTTGTTGATTTTCTTCTATGAATTTAAGTATATCATCATTTGGATCTGATTCACTGCTTACATCTTTTATTATTTGCTTATTTTCTTCTCTCATCTCTTTCTCTTGTTGAACTGGTTTTTTTGTTTCTGCTATATCGCTGACTTCTGTTGTTTCAGCTATAATCTGATCTTCTTGGCTCTTTTGTTTTTGCGATATTTCTGACACCTTTAATCACCTATAAAAATAGATGAGTAATAATTGAAGCAAAAGATATTTATAACTATTTATACCTTTGTTTTGTTTTAGGTCAATTTAGGTACTTAAAAATAGAAAAATCGCCCCCACTGGGATTTGAACCCAGCTTCCAAGATCCGCAATCTTGTGTTCTTTCTGTTTTTCAAGCCTTTAAAATCATAAACTTGGAATATCCAGGCTATACTATGGGGGCATTGCATTACCATAAAATTAGAATATTTAATAAATTAAATCTTTACTACCCAAATAACACAAGAAAGCCAACTAGTGACACCACAAGATCTCTCTTGGTTTGACGTTACTAAAATTTCTTTCCTCTGAGGAAAGGTTTAAATACCTAATGCTATTAAATGTACTTCCTTATTAGCATGCAGGTGTTGCTAGTATCGAACCGTCTAAAAGGTTCATAAATTTTTTTGGGTGATTACTAAAATTATTGCCCAAAGGTGAATTAATGAGTGAAGAATTTAATGTATCAGTTACAGTAAAAATCTATCTTGAAGATTTTAGTAAAGTTCAAGAGGTAAAGAAAGAACTTTCAAAGCGTTACAAGGTTGTTAAAACTTGGGAAGAAGAGGTTGGCTTTGGAATAAAAGTACTAAAAGCCTTGTTATTGTTACAGGATAGTCAAGGAGGATCAGATGCATTGGAAGAATTTTTAGTAGATCTTCCTGAAGTGAGTCAAGTCCAAGTAGAAGAAGTATCAAGAGTTTAAAGGTGTATTTATGGGATTACCAAAGAAAAGAGAGAAAAAAGAAAAAGAAACAAAAAAGAAAGCAGACAAAAAGAAAAAAGATGAAACAACAACTGGTTTTAAAGGAATTGTTAGAATCGCAGGCAAAGATATGAAAGGTGAAGTCCTGCTCAAGAAAGCTGTTTTACGTATAGCTGGTGTTGGTGCTACGCTTGGTGCTTCAGTTATTAGGGTACTCTCAAGTGAACTTTCTATTCCAGGAACTACTCAAGTTGGTAATCTAAGCGATGATCAAATATCAAAAATTGATAATGTTCTCTTTAATCTACATGATCATAATGTCCCTAAATTTTTGTTAAATAGACAAAAAGACAAACTAGGAGGAAAAGACATTCATGCTGTTATGAATGATCTTGATTTTGTATTTAGACAAGATATAGAAAGTGAGAAGAAGCTATTTACTTGGAAAGGGTATAGGCATGCTTTTGGTCAGAAAGTTCGTGGTCAAAGAACAAGGAATACAGGAAGAAGGGGCATGGCAGTTGGTGTATTAAGAAAAACAATACAAGCAGCAGCCGCAGCAGCTAAAGCAACAGACCAAAAACCAGGAGCAGCAAAAGAAACAGCAGCACCAAAAGCCGATGAGCCTTCTGCTAAGAAAAAGTGAGGTAATTTATTATGGGAGATCCACCAAAACTAAGAAACAAGTATTCTCGTCCGCAGCGATTATGGGATGTTGACAGACTCAAAAATGAAAAAGGACTTAAGCGCGAATTTGGTCTTAAAAATATGCGAGAGTTGTGGATGACTGAAACACAATTAAAAAAATATAGAAGAGAAGCTAGAAGATTATTAGCTCTTACACAAGAGGAGCGGGAAAATAGTGAACAAAAAGTACTATCAAAGCTTGTTAAATTAGGCGTGCTGAAGGATGGTGCTTCACTTGATGATGTGCTATCATTATCTGTACGCGATTTTCTTGAAAGACGGCTTCAAACTATTGTTAAAAGGAAGGACATGGCAAGAACAATGGTGCAAAGTAGGCAACTTATTACTCATGGTTTCATTTCAGTGAACGATCAAAGAGTTTCAGTACCAAGTTATCTTGTTGATGCAAAAACGGAAGGATCAATTTCCTATGCAAAAAAAATAGATATTGAGCCTCCAACAGCTCCTCAAGATGAAAAGAAAGCAGAATCTACCTCTAACGAATCTAAAGAAAATAAACCTGATACTAATGAACCAGGTGAAAATGAAAAACAGGTGGAATAATGACTGAAGAAGAAAAAAAACAAGAAAAAAGAAAAACAAGACATGCATTACTTCATGTTTTCTCATCAAAAAACGACACAATAATCACAGCTACTGATTTGAGTGGTGCAGAAACTCTTGCCTGGGCAAGTGGTGGGATGATGGTAAAATCAGATAGGGAAGAAGGAAAACCTTATGCTGCAATGCAAGCTGCAATTAAAGTTGTGAATCTTATCAAAGAAAAGGGTATAACTCATGTTAATATTAGGATTAGAGCTCCTGGAGGAAATGGCTCTAAAACTCCTGGTTCTGGTGCGCAAGCAGTTGTTAGGACTGTTGCACGTGCTGGAGTAAGAATTGGGACAATAGAAGAAGTTACTCCTCTTCCAACTGATTCTATGAAAAGAAAAGGTGGAAGGCGTGGTAGAAGGGTATAAGCTTTTGTGCTTATATTTTGGGTGATGATTTATGGATGTAACCATTGAGAAAGAGCATGAAAAGAAATTTGAGTTTGTTTTAGAAGGAGTGTCTCATGCTTTTGCAAATGCTATTAGAAGATATGCTATGAATCGCGTTCCTATTATGGCTATTGATAAGGTTCTTTTCTATGATAACACATCTTCAATCTTTGATGAGTATATTGCTCATAGGATTGGACTAATCCCTCTAAAAACACCAAGTAAATTAAGTGAAAACGCTGAAGTAACTCTATCATTGGATCAAACTGGTCCTAAAATGGTATATTCAGGTGATTTTAAGAGTTCTGATTCGCAAATTGTTCCAGCTATTGATGCCATTCCAGTATTTACCTTATTAGACGGACAAAGATTAGTACTAGAAGGAAAAGCAGTTGTTGGACTTGGTAATCGACATGCAAAATTCCAATCTGGTATTGTTGCTTATAAGTTTGATAAAGATAAATTTCATTTTAAGGTAGAAGGAATTTATCATATGCCAGTTAGAGAAATAATCATTAGAGCATGTAATGAGTTCGAAAATGATTTAGATAACCTTTCTAAACTTCTAAAGAAAAAGGCAAAATAATTGTGTGATTACTTTATATATTCTTTTTATTGTGTATTATCTTTATGCAGGGATCTTATTGAACATTTTGTTCAATTCTCCCAGCAGTTCATTCATGCAGGGATGACGGAGCGGTCAAAAGCTTTTTGGCTACTTATAAACATTTGCCAAAAACCTTGGAAAAAGGCATATTGCAATTCTTTAGTGTGGCTGTCCAAACGTGCTAGGTTGAGGTTCTTTTGGATTAGCAAGTCCGTTTTTGGACTCGCTTTTCCTAAAAAGCGAGAGCCTAGTGGCTTAGTGCTTGCGAGAAACTTTTGACTTCGGTCATTCATACGCCAAAAGTTTCATCAAAAGGCGTAATGTTCGCATAAGTTCGAACCTTCGCCAACTTTGTTGGTGAATTTTTAACGAAGCACAGCGAAGTTAAAACCTCTCTCCCTGCATTTATTTTTAAGCCCAAAATCTGTCAAAAAAATTTGAGGGCATGTGACACAAAAAAAGCAATGATTGCCATTGTTGATATTGCCAAGACTGGAATAAGAAATTTTTCCTGCTTTTTTATCTCTATTTTTGGGCCAAATAATGAGATTACTATAAATAATCCGATTGAAATAATCCCCTTTCCGAGCCAGTGATGCCAAAAATTATTGGCTAACCAATCTTTTGCTGGTTTGTATAATTCAGCAAATATCGTTATTGTTGCAATGAAGACAATTACCAATAATGTTGCTAGAAACACAGATTCAATTTTCATACCTTTGCCTCCAATGCTGCGCGTGCAGCGTTCGAGATTAGCGCTCCTACAAATTCCATCATAAAACCAAATAAAACTATTGTTACTGCAATTATCAAAAGCGTTCTTCTAACTTCTTCAATCCTATTACTATAATTTTTTATTAAAAAAACCTCAAGAAAAGCAAGAAAAGGTAAAAACAAAAACAAATGTTCTTTAACTTCCATACCAATAGAATGAACCCATTCTGCCTCTTCTTTTACGAGTGGTTTTACATTTGGGCCATAAACTGTTACGTAATAATATCCACCCATTATCCAAGATCCCAAAAGTGCAACCAATCCTAAAACGGAAAGTATCTGAATCCTATCAATGCTTTGTTTATTTATCCTAGATAAAATTAAGAGTTCTATGGCGATCCACATAAAAGTCATAAAACCAAAGGCGCCAGCAATTGCATGAAACACAATTAATAAATTCATTTTTTCACTCCTTTAGATTATTCGAGCCCTCTTATTCCAACATTTTGTACATACCTCTCAGCTATCTTTTTAAATGTTTTCAGTTGCTCTGCTGAATACGGTTCAATCTTAGAAAATTTTGGGTTAATATGTGTTTTAGTTGGCCTAAATTGCTGAAGGAAATATCTTTTTGCGCCTTTTATCCACTTTCCAATCTCTTCAGCTTCTTTTTCATCAAATTGCGTTGGCACAACGGTTGTTCTGAATTCATAATCAACCTCTCCGTTAATTAAGAATTTTATTGTCTCTTCAATTTTAGACAAATCTATTTTAACCCCAACAACTTTTTCATAATTCTCCTTTGATGCTTTCACATCCATTGCTATGTAGTCTAAAAGTTTCTTATCACACAATTCCTTAACCTTCTCTGGATTGAGTCCGTTAGTATCAAGTTTAATAGCGTAGCCCATTCCTTTTATTTTTTTACATAGTTCATCAAGATCAGGATAAAGGGTTGGTTCTCCTCCAGTTATACAAACCCCCTCAAGGTACTTTTTCTTTTTTTCAAGAAAAGAAATAACCTCATCATCGTCTATTTTCTGGAGTTTTCTGCTGTTGAGAACGAGATCAACATTATAACAGTATCCGCATCTTAACTGACATTCCCCTAAAAATAAAGTACAGCAAATCTTTCCAGGAAAATCTATCAGTGATGTTTTTTGTATGCCATTTATCATCTATTTACCTAGTCCATCAGTCACACGCGCATTTGTTTACTTGATATTCTTCCCTGTCTTCAAACTCCTGTTTTTTACCAACATTCCAATTTTGGACTGGTCTAAAGTATCCAACTATTCTACTATATACCTCTGTTTCTTTTCCACATTTCATTTAATCACCTTTATTTCAATTGGAGGTGAGCAGTGAACGTAGTTCACTCAATCACCTTTTCGATTATTTCTTCTGATTGGTGAGGACATGTAAAATGTTCCCCTTTAATATAACCATGTTCCGGACATACACTAAACGTCGGGGTTATGGTGAAGTAAGGTAGTTTGAAGTTAAATGCAATTTTTTTGACTAATTTCATTGTTGTTTTCCAGTCATCAATTCTCTCGCCTAAAAACGAATGAAGTACGGTTCCTCCGGTATACAAAGTTTGGAATTCGTCTTGATGTTCCAAGGCTTCAAATACATCTTCTGTAAAATTAACTGGAAGATGAGTTGAATTAGTATAATATGGTCTTTCTCTAGTGCCAGCAGTTATTATATCCGGATACAATTCCCTATCTTTTTTTGCAAATCTATACGTTGCAGATTCACATGGCGTAGCTTCAAGGTTGTAAAGATTTTGTGTTTCTCCCTGGAACACCTTAATCTCACGTCTTATAAACTCCATCACCTCAACTGCAAAAATCTTTCCCTTTTCTGTTTCTATTCCTTCTCCCATAAAATTTAGTAAAGCTTCATGCATTCCATTAATTCCAATTGTTGAGAAATGGTTTTGATAAGTTCCAAGAAACTTCTTTGTGAATGGCATTAATCCAGCTTTAACATTTGCTTCAACCACCTTTCTTTTTATTTCAAGTGATTCCTTTGCAATTTTTAATATATACCCAAGCCTTTGAAAGAATTCTTCTTTAGTCTTAGCAATATACCCTATTCTCGGAAGATTTATTGTAACAACTCCTATGCTTCCAGTTTGATCAGCTGCCCCAAAAAGTCCGCCCATCTTATTTTTTAACTCTTTCAGATCAAGTTGAAGTCTGCAGCACATACTTCTAATATCAGATGGTTTTAGAGTACTGTTTATAAAATTCTGGAAATATGGTATCCCATATTTTGCCGTCATTTCAAATAACAATCTTGCATTTTCTGATTCCCAGTTGAACTCATTTGTTATATTATAGGTTGGGATTGGATAAAAGAAAGCCCTTCCTTTTGCATCGCCTTCAATCATTACCTCAATAAATGCCTTGTTTATCATGTCCATTTCTTCTTGGCATTCACTATACGTAAATGTTTGTAGTTCTCCACCAACAATTGCTGGTTCATCTTTCATATCTTCAGGCACTATCCAGTCAAAAGTAAAATTTGTAAATGGTGCCTGGCATCCCCATCTGCTTGGCACATTCAATGAAAAAACCAACATTTGAATATTTTGCTTTACTGTTTTGTATTCCAAGCCATCTTTTTTTATGAATGGTGCTAATAAGGTATCAACTGAGGAAAATGCTTGTGCTCCTGCATGTTCCATCTGCATTGTTCCTAAAAAATTCACCATTTGAACAACTGCAACCTCTAAATGTTTAGGTGGTAATGAACTGATCTTTTTTGGCACACCACCAAACCCTGTTAATAATAAGTTTTTCAGTGACCATCCACAACAGTACCCAGTTACTCCGTACCCTAAATCATGAATATGCATATCACCATTTCTATGTGCTTGGGCTACATTATCAGAGTAAATCTCATTAAGCGTATAATTTGCAATAATCTTTCCAGCAATATGAGACATCAAACCTGAAAAGGAATAATCAGAATTGCTGTTTTCATACACTCTCCAGTCAGTTTTTTTTAGGTATTCATCCATAGTATTCCTTACTTCTACAAATCCCCCTTGTATATTTCTAATCTTCTCATGCTGTTTTCTGTATAAAATATATCCCTTTGCAGTCTGGGCATATCCCTCTTTTATAAGTACTTTTTCTACTATATCTTGAATTTGTTCTACTGAACATAATGCATTTTTACCATAAGCATTTTCCATTTCTTCAATTACTTTATTTGTGAGTTCGTCAGCTATCTTTTCCCCGAACTCTTGTGTTGTTTTAGCAGCACTATAAATAGCATTTTTTATTCTTGTTTTATCAAATTTTACAATCCTCCCATCTCTCTTCTGTATAAACTGTGGTGTCTCAGATTTTGTGTTCATATTTTTCATCTCCATCTCTTTTGTGCATTTTATATTTTTAAAGGTTTCCAATAATGGTAACCATTAATTAAATTTTGTGGTCTAAAAAGTAATTTTTATTGTGTGAAATAGATGTGACTTGAGGGTCTCATGAGTAAGATGATTTTATGTGCTCAATTCAGTAACCGTTTTTTGCTTACCTTACACCACGCTCTTAAAATCAATAGATTTAAAGGAATTAATTGTGATTTTTTTGTGTTTGACATGACTATCGACAGGAAAATTAGGGAAGAAGTTCTTGAAGCTATCCTAAAAGCAGGTTCTGACGGATCAACCATCACAGAAATAGAGAAGAAAACCAAATTTGAGCGTCATACCCTCTCTAAATACCTAATTATTATGGCTGCCCATGGTCTGATCTACTTCAAGCAATTTGGGAAAGCAAAGGTTTGGTATGTGAACAAGGTTCCTCTTCAGAAAACCCTTGACCCAACCCACAATACCAAATCTGTTGGTGAAACCTTTCTCTCTAATATATTATCACATCTTCCATATGGACTTGTTGTTATTGATTTAGATCACAACATACTTTTTGCAAGCAATAATTTAACTGAAAGATACGGAGATTTGGGCAATAAAAAATTTTATTCATCAATTCTTGGAAACCAAAATCCGCCTTCGCTTAAGAAATTAGAACAACTTTTTAAGGGAAATTTAAATTTAGTTGAATTTAAATTGGGTGACAAAGAAGGCAGAATCTTAAATATAAAAGCATCTAGAGTCACCAATCCAGACAAAACTACTTCTTTTGCCTTAATAATTGATGATATTACCGAAAGGATAAAATCACAGGAAGAATTGTTTGAAAGAAAAAGTTTATTGGAAAGTGAGAGAGCTGCTCTTAACGAATCTGCAATTGTTGCTGAAACTGATTTACAAGGAAGAATAACCTATGTTAATGACAAATTTGTAGAGATTTCAGGCTATTCTACAGAAGAACTTCTTGGTAAGGATCATCGTATTATAAACTCAGGTTATCATTCAAAATCATTTTTTAAAAATATGTGGTTAACAATCTCATCTGGGAAGGTATGGAAAGGCATTATACGAAACAAGGCCAAAAACGGATCTTTTTATTGGGTTGATTCTTCTATTGCTCCAATCCTTGGTAAAAATGGTAAACCTGTTAAATATCTAGCAATTAGGTTTGATATAACAAAATGGTTAGATAAAAAAGGGTAAGAAACTATTTGAACAGTTTTTTAATTTTATTCAAGGCCTCAGCTAGTTTATCAATCTCTTCTTTAGTATTATAAAGATAAAAGCTGGCTCTACAGGTAGCAGGCAGATTTAATCTAACATGCAATGGCATACAACAATGATGTCCACTCCTTACAGCAATCTTATATTCGTTTAACATAGCTGCCACATCATGTGCATGAACCTTATCAACATTAAAAGAAATTGCACCAGATTTTTTATTTATCTCTCTTGGCCCAACTATATCCACAATTCCTTCTAATTTTTCAAAAGCATACTTTATTAATTCAACCTCATGTTTTCTTATATTTTCCATGCCAACCTTCTTTAAATAATCAATTGCTGTTCCAAATGCAATCATTTCAGCAACTATTGGGGTTCCTGGTTCAAATTTATACGGCACAGTATTAAACTTTGTTTCATTTATGGTTACAGACTTTATCATATCCCCACCAAACATGAAAGGCGGCATTTTTTCAAGAAGTTCTTTTCTTCCAAATAGAATACCTGTTCCAAAAGGTGCAAACATTTTATGACCTGAGAATGTAAGAAAATCACAATCAATTTCACGAACATTTACTGGAAAATGAGGAACACTTTGTGCAGCGTCAACTAAGCTTATGACTCCTTCTTTTTTTGCAATTTTACATATTTTTTTAACATCATTTATAGTCCCAAGAACATTTGAACAATGACTTACAGCGACAATTTTTGCACCTTGGATCTTATCAAATTCTTCCTCTTTCAGGGTTCCATCATTATTTATGTCAATTACCTCAAAAATTGCCTTTTTTTTCTTTGCAAGTTGTTGCCAAGGAACAAAGTTAGCATGGTGTTCCATCACGGTAATAACTATTTTATCCCCTTGTTTAATATTTTCTTCACCCCAACTTCTCATTACCAGATTAATTGATTCAGTGGTTCCTTTTGTGTAAACAATTTCTTCCTCGTACTGTGCCCCAATAAAATCTTTTACTTTTTTTCTCAATCCATCGTATCCAAGGGTTGCATTTTCACTTATTTCATAAACCCCTCTGTGTACGTTTGCATTGTAATTTTCATAGACCTCATTGAGTTTATCTAGTACTATTTGTGGTTTTTGACTAGTTGCATTTGAATCTAAATAAACCAGTTCAGGATGATTGCTAAAGATCGGGAAATCCTTTTTTACGTTTTTCATATAGGATATGTAAAAAGATATAATTAAAAGTTTACTCAATTGTTATTTGTATGATGGTAGAGACTGCTGAAAAAAAGGATAACATTTTTGGTGCTATCAACTATTTTGGTTTAGCATTGGATAACTATCAAGATGTCTTCTCTGATTTTGACGAATCTCCTTACAACAAAAGAACAATATCTGATGATTTTACTAGAGAGTTAGAAAAGAGATATTATGAGAACAATAAAGGAGAGTTTGAAGTTGTTTTCTCCCTTCCTGAAAAAGTACGTGATAAAAAATTAGAAGATATGATAAAAAGGAGAATAAAAGATCATTATAAACTAAGAATTGTATCTGTTGATGAACGAGTTAATAACTATAAAAGACACGGTCTTTTTAGAGTTGGGTTGGGCATAGGTCTCTTACTTTTAGGTGCAGTTCTTGGATATAGCCATCTTGAATCTACTTTAATTGGAAAGATACTCGGAGCCTTGATTATCCCAGCTGCATGGTTTACAGTTTGGACTGGTTATGATTTTATTTTTGATCGCCCTTTAGATTTTTCTGAAAAAAAAGAGTTTTACACTAAGTTCTATAATGCAAAATATTCTTTTGTTTCTGAAGAGCAGATCATTAGTGAGAATGTAGGGACTTCAGATCGAGACAAAGCTCTTCAGAAAACTTTTGAATTATCAAATTTAAAAAGTGATAAATGACTAACCTGCTTTTACTTTTTTTAATCTTCTAGCTTCTAATTGATACTGCTTTCCTTGTTTTGCCTTTAGATTAACTGCTTTTGCTATCATTCCTGCTACTAAACGGTATCTTTGAACTACTTCATCTCTTTTTTCAGGAAATCTCAAAACATTTATCCTATCTCGCAGAAATCCTGATTCAATCAGTCGCCTCTCTTGTCTAGTTGTTATATCATTAAAGTCAAGTCCTACTAGACTTGCCAATGCTTTTGGATCATGCATAGCATAAGCTGGTTCCAGGTTAATTGGATTTTCAATTAGTCTTCTTACATAAGCAGTTTGTAACTCATCTAATATCGGATGTTTTGCTCCGCTATTAATCAAGTGTTCTTCTCTTGTTAATTTTGGTATTAATATTGAATGTCTATTATCCTCCTCAGCTCTTGCTCTCATGCACTCTACATATTCATCTAGTTCATGTACCTTAGATATAGATCTAATATGAATTATTTGTGCACCAGTTCCTGTGAAAAAAACAGCTTCTGCTTTGTATAATTCTTCCGGAGGTAAAGATTTATATCTAACCTTTATCCCTCTTTCTTCAAGTGTTTGAATCATCCTTAGTCTTGTCGTTCCCATTAATGGACCATCACTAAGAGGAGGGGTATAGCAAACATACTTATCTCCCTCTTTAACCATTACAAATAAATTTTCCGCGGATCCTTCTACAGCTAAACCACTCCTATTAAGTGCAATGATCTCTCCATACCCTAAAATTACTCCTACATTTATGTTAAGCAGCGAATTGATATAATGACCATCTAACTTTCTTCCTGTAAAAAATCCATTACCAATTCTTTCAAATGGACCAATAACTACATCTAATCCAGTTTGGTAATGTTCATCCTTCAAATATTTACCCCAAGGTTGTGTGCTTACCCCCCAAGCAAACGGTTTTGCAACAAACCTTTCTTCAACGTTGGCTACTGTCGGAACCCCAAGACCTCCTTCTGAAGATACCCAAAAATGAGGCCGTATATATCCTGATCTAGTCATCAATAATCCTTTTTTGAAATAATCTCTTGAGACAAGTCCGTTTAGAAAAACAAGTGCTTTTATTGCAGCATCGATCTCAAATGCAGTATACTCCCTAATTTGTCCATCTAAAACAGTTTTTAGTCTCCATGGAAATTCAATTTTTTTTCTTCCCTCAGGAGTCTCAATATAAAACCAGAGTGTTGGTTCACGTCCTTCTTTTAATGCTTCTGTTATATCTCTAAATATCTCAACATCACTTCTGTGTGGACATTCCACGTTTCCTGCGTTTGCATTTGTTAATAGTTGAATTGCAATATCTGGTTCTACCCCAGTAAAACTGAATAGAAATCTTGCAATATTCCAAGAAAGATTTGGAAATACTGATCCAAATGGTGAATAATAAACTCTAACTCCTTCAAACCCATCTGCAGAGTAATGAAGTGGGTATGCACTTGTGCTAACTACAGATAGTTCTGGACGTACAAATCCGTTTAAAAGGCTTGAAAAAACAGCTATAGCTTCTCGATCTGTTGGAAACCTATCAACAGTAATTCCCTCAACTTGTATAATTCTAGTTTCAGGTAGCTTTTTCTTTTGACCAGTACGCAACAACAAATCTGCATCAAGTCTTTCCATAACTATACCTGAGAAGCAACTCCTGTATTTTCTTTTATTAAATTAGATTTTTAAAGATGTTGTCAAAAGTGTCAGTCAATTGCCGTTTATTTTTTTATGCATATTAGATTAATTCGATATTACTATGCCCATAATTCAGTATCTTCTCTCAATTTGCCATCTCCCAAAGAGGAAGGACTACTTAAATCTCCCATCCTCTCAACACTATTCGCTATAACATCCCTGCATCTTCTACAATATTCATTACTTCTTAATAATCTTGCAACTATATCAGCCAATCTTTGTTCATGGCTTTGCATAAAACATCCTTCAGTATCGCAATGTGTTGCACCGTATAAATGACCTAATTGATGTGATACTACCAATTCAAGTGCTTGTGCCCTTTGACCTTCGTCAAGAGTACTAAAGGCTGTTATAGATAACAATGAACCTACACGTGGTTTTTGGAGTCCTATTGTTAAATTTCCACCCTCTTGCGGCAATGCATGTGGACTTAAACCAAGTCCCAAAGCTCTACTTTTTGATCTAAACGCTATACTTAATGCTTCTAATACAGTTGGAACAAAGAGCTGTTCTTTTGGTGTACCATCTAATCCATGAGTAATAGCATCAAGTATAAATACTCCAGTTATTACGTCTTTTACACCTTTTCTATCTGCTACAGCCGTTTCAACTTGAACACCATATCCTTCAAGTCTTGCCGCCCCTCTCGTTGCAGCTTCTACTAATCGCCTATCCATATTTGGTGGATGTAAAATTTTAAGTCTTGTTTTGGTTCCCATGTTATTATTTATGTCAGTATATGCTTTTATTCCTTTGCATTTGCCAATCCTTATAAATATTTAATTAGCAATAGACTTTTAAAAAAGTTTAATCAATTTTATTTTGGTGAGTGGATATATGTTAAAGACAGACTGGACAAAAAAACAGATCGTTATTCTTGCATTTGATCATAGGGGTAGTTTTATGAAAAACCTTTTTGGCATAAAAGGAAGGCCGCCAACTGATGATGAGACAAAGGCAATTTCCGACTATAAGATGATTGTTTATCAAGGTTTCAAAAAAGCATTGAAAAATAGTGTATCCAAAGAGGTTGCAGGCATTTTAGTTGATGAACAATTTGGAAAAGAAATTGCAATAGATGCAAAACAACAAGGAATTAGGTTTGCAATGCCAACTGAAAAATCAGGTCAGGATGAATTTGATTTTGAATACGGTTCTAACTATAAGAAACATATTGATGAATTTGAACCAACTTTTGTTAAAGTATTGGTTAGACTAAATCCAGAGGAAGACCCTGAAATGAATAATAGTCAACTTGCTAGGCTAAATGAATTAGGTGAATACTTGAAGAAAACAAATAGAGCTTATTTGTTTGAGCTATTAGTTCCTGCAACTGAAGCTCAACTTAAAAGAGTAAATGGAAATAATGATAAATATGATCTTGAATTAAGGCCAAAGTTAATGGTTCGAGCTATGGACATTATCCAAAAAGCTGGGATTGAACCTGATATTTGGAAATTAGAAGGTGTTGATAAACAGGAAGATGCCAAAGCAATTGTTCAACAAGCTCAAAAAGACGGAAGAAAATCAGGTGTTGTGACTTTAGGACGAGGAGCAAATGCTGAAAAAGTTACAGAATGGCTAAAAATAGGTGCAAAAATACCTGGAGTTATAGGATTTGCAATTGGAAGAACAATCTTTTGGGATGCATTGTCAGGATTAAGAGAAGGAAAGCATGATAGAAAAAAAGCAATTGAGATTATTGCTGAAAATTATAAAAAGTTTGTAGATATCTGGGTGCAAAGTAGATGAATCTAGAACAATCTCTTGTTCACGTAACTGAAAAAGCAGCAATTGCATGTTACCCATGGATTGGTAAAAATAATCCTAAAGCTGCTGATAAAGCAGCTGTAGATGCAATGAGAAATGAGTTCAGCACAATAGCTATTGACGGAACAATTGTAATTGGTGAAGGGGAAAGAGATGAAGCTCCAATGTTATATATTGGTGAGAAAGTAGGCACTGGAAAAGGTGAATCTTATGATATTGCAGTTGATCCTCTAGAAGGAACAAACCTATGTGCAAACAATCTTCCAAATTCAGTTTCTGTTTTAGCTTTGGCTCCAAAAGGAACTTTACTTCATGCTCCTGACACTTATATGGATAAAATAGCAGTTGGTCCAAAGATTGGAAATTCAGTTTCTCTTGAAAATTCCGTTCATGAGAACTTAAGTATAGTTGCTCAAAAGTTAGGGAAGCCGATTTCAGAAGTTAGGGTCATTATGCTTAAAAGGGATAGACATGATAAATTAGCTAATGAAATAACTAAGATTGGGGCGCAAATAACTGTTATTCCAGATGGTGATGTTTTTGGTGCTGTTTCAACTTTATGGGGCAAAAATGACGTTCTTTTAGGCATAGGAGCAGCACCAGAAGGTGTTTTAGCTGCAGCTGCTTTGAGGCCCTTAAATGGTTATATGGAAGGGAAACTCAAATTCAGGAATGAAGATGAACACAGACGTGCAATTTCTTATGGGCTTTCAGATCCTGAAAAACTTCTTAGAATTAATGATCTTGTTAAAACAAATAATTCTATTTTTGTTGCAACTGGAGTTACTGATGGGGATTACCTTAAAGGGGTAAAAATTGAAAAAGGGTTAGTTTACACTAATTCTGTTTTGATTAATAAAAAAGGTTATAAATTTATAGAAAATATAGTAAAAAATTAGTTAAGCCTTTTTCTCTGCTTCATTTTTTTTGTGCAGATTCTAATCAAACTATTTACCTTTTTTCTTGATTCTTCATCCAAATCTCTTCCTGATAATTTGGTCAATTGGATTGAAATCTCTTGTACTGCTTGTGGAGTTTGTGCTCCTGTAAAACAGTTTGAATAATACTCGAGATCTTGAGCCAATTTCCTTCTTAGCATTCCAGCAGTCATTCTTCTCATATTAAACCCTCCCACATAAAAATTTCAGTCTTATTTATTCTTTTCAGAATATTTTAGATCAAATCTTATAAGCTATAATGTCAGATGCTTACAATTTATGTATATCTATTATATCCTTTATCCTTTAAATACCTTTTGTTGTCGCAGAAGGTGGCTAAAAGATGTAAGTACAACTCCTTCTGCTTTTTTATAAGTTATTTATAGTCATTTATGTTTAAAATATCTTCGTAGTACTCTTTTTTATGATGCATTTGCCTAAAGATGAAAAACCAGTTAGCCAGATTATCAAAAATGTTACAATTCCTCACTGT
>DATDTS010000071.1:0-4360 GCA_035290745.1 Candidatus Bilamarchaeaceae archaeon
CTCTGGTTCTGGAGTTGGTTCAGGTGGTTTTTCTTCAGGTTCCTTAATTAAATTCTCGACTCCTGTTAGAAGTTGTTTAACCTTTTCATAATTTCCTTTATTGTATTCCTGCTTTGCTTCATCTAGTTTCTTCTGTGCTTCGGTTATATCTTTTCCTTGTTTTTTAGCTTCATTTAATGTATTTTGTGCTTTGTTTATTTCTTCTAATGCTTCTGTTTGAGAATCATCTGGTGTAGGTGGTTCAGGAGTAGATTTCAATACACAGTTATTATCTGTACATTCATACCCTCCTTCACAATCTGAATCAGAACAACACTCATAACTTACAAATTCATGATTTGATGCATAGCCGCATTCTCCTGTTACTGGAACACATTCATTGTTTAGGCATTGCTCTGTTAAAGAACAATCAGTATTAGCTGTACACTCTAACTCAGGTTCTGGTGTTTCTTCGTCACATAGATTAAATTCTAAATTATCCTTATCTTCTGACCTATAACCTGACTTGGTAGCCCTTATCTTATAAGTTCCATCTTCTGTTATTGTAAATAATGCTTTTCCATCAGAATCTGCTTCCTTCTTTTCAAGCAATAAATAAGTTGGAGATAATTCTACTAAACTTACTTCTGCTCCTTTTGTAGTTGATACTTCTAATGAGCCATCTTCACAGTTGAAATCATAATCTATTTCAAGTGATTTAACTGTTGTATCATCTGAAGATGGGGTTGAAGTAGAAGCTACAAAATTAACTATTCCAAATGCACTAAAAGAAGTTATTGCCCCATATTTCACAGTTCCATTTGCCGTATCAACAGATGTTTGACCTATCTGTTGCCAGCCGCTGTTAGTAGTATTATATTTACCTATGTAAAGGTTTGAAGATGTTGGACTAGTTGAGGTGTTATAAAACATACCTAGGATAATAGTGCCTGTAGCTGAAGCATTAGAGATATTAACTACATTGGTGCTTGGAGTAAGTAAAGTACATGTTCCGCTAAATCCACTGCATCCAGTGGAAGAAACTCCTGAATCTGATAAATTCATCAACTTAACAGTAACATTTATAGCATTGTCAAAGAAGATTGTTCCATAGGTTGTAGTAAAATTATTGTAAGTTGAAGAGACTAATGTTGTAACATTACTGCCATTAGTAATATTAAGGTCTAATCCATTCTGAGGAGTTAGTAATGCTTTGTTTATTCCTGTGAAAGTTACATTTGAATACGCTTGGAAATGGTATTGTACTAGTGTATTGTTAGTTGCATTGTTGGAGGTTACGTTAAAATTGTTAACTCCATCAAAAACAAAACCAACTTGGCTATTGTTATAAGCAGAGTTATTAGAAAAAGTATAATTGGATGGTGCAACAGCCGACACAAATCCATAAATTGTATTGTCATATGCCGTATTATTATCAACAGTAATATTTGAACCACCAACAAAGAGAATGCCGTATTGAGAATTGTTATAAGCAGTGTTGTGCCTTACACTACTGTTACTTTCACCATTGACACTAATACCTGAATCAGTATTTTTGTAAGCGGTATTACTAAAAACTGTGTTATTAGCAGAGCCGGATGTTACTTCAATACCATAATCTGAATTGTTATATGCTGTGTTATTTGAAATATTAGTATTGTAAACAGGAGAAAGACGAAACCCATTATCTGAATTGTTATAGGCAAGATTATTGATGACTGTGCTATTATAAGAACTCTGTATTCTAATTCCGTGGTTTGAGTTATTATTGCCAATGTTTGAATCAAAAATAGTGTTATTTGACCATTGAACAGCCTCCAGGCCATTAGTGTTGTTGTAAGATGTGCTGTTGGTCAAATTATTATAGTTTCCTGAAAAAACGTAAAATCCAGTTTGGGAATTGTTGTGTGCAGTATTACTATTTAGTCTATTATAGTTTGAAGAAACATAAAAACCATAAATACTTCCATTTGCTGTGACATTATAAACATAAGTATAATTTGCAGTTGAATTTAGTCGAAGACCATCAGTAGAAAATGTTCCAGTCAAAGTAAAATTAGTAATATTAACATAAGTTGCATTAACAGAAAAAGGAGGTAGATTAACCGGGGTAACTACTAAAACGCCAGATTCGTTTCCATATAAGTTAACTGATTTGTTAATACCCACATTTTCTCGGTAACCTGTTGTTGAGTTTTTGCACACATAAACTGTATCTCCTGCGGAAGCAGCAGTAACTGCTGATTGTATTGTTGAATAATTTGTTTGTATCCCAACTAAACAATTTGCTCCTGTTCCATTGACTGATAAGGTTGCAGCTGAAGATACAAAAATTAGTGAAAGAATAATGAATAACCTCTTTGTTTGACTAATGACTGAAACCATAAACAGATTTCAGTAAAAACAAATATAACATTATGCTATACAAAATGGCAGTAACTAGCTCATTTGAACTTGCAATCGCCATGGAGTGAACGCATTGCGTTCACGACAGTCAAGAAAGGTTTGCTTTCTTGCCATGGAGTGAAATGCTTCGCATTTCACGACAGTCAAGAACATTACATGTTCTTGCCATGGAGCGAATCTTTGCTGGATTCGCGACAGTCAAAAAATTTTGATTTTTTGCCAAGTTCAAATCATGTCGCAAACTGATTTTTCTTGTAAGAACAAATAAAGATAATTTCTTCCACCTGCTTTGCTGTCAGTTCCGCTCATGTTAAAACCACCGAACGGTTGCCTTCCAACAATTGCGCCAGTTGTTGCTCCACTTGTTCGATTGAAATATAAATTCCCAACATGGAATTTTCTTCTTGCTAGTTCCTTGTTTTTTTCAGAACTAGTAAAAACCCCACCAGTTAGACCATAACCAGTTGAATTTACCTTTTTCAGTGCATCATTAAAATCAAAAAATCTATTGACAACTAAAACCGGGCCAAAGATTTCTTCTTTTAGCAATTTAGAATTTTCACCGACATTTGAAAATATCGTTGGTTGAATAAAATAACCATCTGAATAGGTTTTGGTCATTTTTTGTCCGCCAATAACTAATTGTCCGTCTTTCTTTCCTTGCTCGAGATACTCCACAATTTTCTGAACCGCATTTGGATCAATAACAGGACCTGTGAAATTGTTCGGGTCAGTTCCTTCACCTATTTTTAACTTCTCAGTTTTTGATTTTAGAATAGATAGGAATTTATCATAAATTTTTTCATGAACCAAAGCAACAGCAGTTGCACTGCATTTTTGTCCTGAATAACCAAATGCACCTCTCAAACATCCTTCAGCTGCTTTATTAATATCAGCATCTTCACAGACAATTGCATGATTCTTTCCGCCAGTTTCAACAATGCATCGCTTAAACCATTTTTGACCTGCTGGAAAAGAAGCCATTTTCTCGTAGATTCTTTTTCCAACATGGCTTGAGCCAGTGAAAGAGATATATCTTATTTTTGGATGTTCTACTAGATAATCTCCAACAACACTCCCTTTGCCAGGAAGATAGTTCATAACTCCTTTTGGAAATCCGGCTTCTTCATAAATTTTATGTACAATATAAGCAATCACAGGAGTTGTACTTGCAGGCTTTACAATATTACAATTCCCTGCAACAACTGCCCCAACAGTCATACCACATAGAATTGCAAATGGAAAATTCCATGGTGCAATTGTTAAGCCAACTCCTAATGGAACATGATGAAGGGAATTATTTTCACCAGGAACACTGAATACTGGTTTTTCATTATCAATCTCAATCATTCTCTTTGCATAATAGTTCATGAAATCAATACCTTCAGCAACATCTGCAACTGCTTCCCTAATGCTCTTCCCGCATTCCTTAACCAACCAAACAGATAATTCTAATTTTCTTTTTTGCGATATTTCTGCAGCTTTGAACAGTGTTTGTGCTCTTTTTTCAGCAGGAGTTTTGCTCCATGTTTCAAATGCTTTGTAAGCAGCATCAAGTGCTTGATCGGCATGTTCTTTTGTTGCAAAATGAACTCGGCCAATTAGTTCTTTCGTATTTGCAGGATTAACAGATTCAACTAATTCACCCTCAAAAAACTCTTTTCCGCCAATGATAAATGGATACGTTCTGCCAAGTTCTTTTTGAACTTTTTCAACTGTTTTCCTTAAGAGTTCTTTATTTTCTTCCTTTGAAAAATCTACATAATCCTCATTTCTAAAGCTGGTTGTTGGTACCATACAAATTTCTTTAAGCGTTGTTTTTTTATTTGTTACCAATCAAAGCTTCCAGTACTTCTTATTTTTAATAAAATTCTTCTGTGCCTCAAGCAAATCTAGATAGAAACTTTCATCGGTTTTGTGAAGCTTACGCAATATTGATTCTGCAGAACGAGGACCAACACCATAGCTTGCTAAA
>DATDTS010000072.1:0-3459 GCA_035290745.1 Candidatus Bilamarchaeaceae archaeon
TCTAAACTTCCCTCTAACCTTTGTTCAACTGGCAATGGGTTTTGTTCTGAACCAAACCGCTTTCCTATAAAACTTTTTCTTGAAACACCAACCAAAACCTTTCCAAGTCGCTTGAATTTTGAAATGCTATTAAGAAGCTCCCAATTTTGATTTGTTGTTTTTCCGAATCCAATTCCAGGATCCAAGTAAATTTTATTTTTTGATATTCCGTCTTTTATTGCTGTGGCTATCCTTTCTTTTAGGAAGTTGTACACATCCTTTGTTACGTTTTTATAAGTCGGATTCTTTTGCATTATTAGCGGATTATCTTTCATATGCATTATGCAAACCTCCAAATCATTTTCAGCTGCCAACTTTCGTGTTTTTTCATTAATCAATCCAGTTATGTCATTTATGAAGCTGGCACCAGCATCAAATGCTTTTTCAATAACCTCAAATTTATAGCTATCAATAGAAATTGGGATTGAAATTTTCTTTGACAGCTTTTGTATTATTGGAATGACCCTTTCTATCTCGTCCTTTGCACTGATTGGAGAAGACCCTGGCCTACTACTCTCCCCGCCTACATCAATATAATCTGCACCTTCTTGTTCTATTTCTAACCCTCTTTCTACTGCTTTTTCTAAATTGTTATATCTTCCTCCATCATAAAATGAGTCTGGAGTCGTATTGAGTATTCCCATTATTTTTGTCATACTTTTGACCTATATTGAAATACATTTAAATAATGTGCATGAGATGTTCTAGTATGAATTTTGAAACAACCAGCGAAATCATAATTCCAACTGATCCTTTTGAAAAAATAATTGGCCAAGAAGATGTAATAAGAATTGCACGTCTTGTGCCAAAACAAAGAAGACATCTTCTTCTAGTAGGTCCTCCTGGAACTGGAAAAAGCATGATTGCACAAGCTATTGCAAGTCTTTTGCCAAAACCTAGATTTGAAATAGCTATTCTTAATAATCCAGAGAAACCGGAACGCCCTTTTGTTCAATGTTTAAAGGCAGATGAAATAAACAAAAAATCAGACAAAACAGAAGAGCTAGGATTTAAAGTTTCACCTAAAGACGTTCCAATTTTTGTTGCTGAAAGACTTGGCATTATGTGCAGAAGATGTGGTTCTTCGAGTGATTACACTCTTTTTACATGTCCAGGTTGCGGGGCTGATAAATCCTCTCGTTCTGGATTTTTTGAAGATTCACAAGGATTGCCAACAATGCAATCTGAAAGGGTTGTGACAAGAAGAAGACTCCCAACTGGTATAGAAGAGGAATTAGTTTACGAGCGAAGACCTGATGGCACAATTGTCATACTTAATCAAAATGATCTAAAAAAGATTTCCGAACTCAAGAAAAAATCCTCCAAAAAAATTATAGTTCCACTCAATCGATCTACTTTTATTCAGGCAAGTGGTGCCAGTGAAACTGAGCTTTTGGGGGATGTTAGGCACGATCCTTATGGCGGGCATTTTCAACTTGGAACCCCTCCTTATGAGAGAGTTGTTCCAGGTGCAGTTCATGAAGCTCATGAAGGAGTTTTATTTTTAGACGAGCTTTCGACACTTGGTGCGATACAAAGGTACATATTAACTGCAATGCAGGATAAAAACTTCCCAATTGTTGGAAGAAATCCAACAAGCAGCGGAGCAATGGTTCGTGTTGATGGAGTTCCATGTGATTTCTTGCTCGTTGGTGCAGTTAATACTAATGACATCTCCACTTTGTTACCTGCACTCAGATCAAGAATAAGAGGGGATGGCTACGAGGTTTTGATGAATTCATATATGGATGAAACTGAAAAAAATAAATCTAAATTCTATCAGTTTGTTGCTCAAGAAATTCAAAAGGATCAAAAGATTCCTCATGCAACAAAAGAAGCAGTTGCAGAGTTTCTTTTTCAGGCAAAACTAATTGCAAAGTCAGTTGACAATGCAAAAGGCATTTCACTTCGTTTAAGAAATATTTCTGGGTTGATAAAACTTGCAGGGGATTTTGCAATTTCAGAAAATTCTAGTTTGATAGAAAAAAAACATGTAAATGAGGCACTTAAATTTTCAAAATCTGTTGAACAGCAAATGTCTGACAAATATTCAAATTGGTGGGACATTAACAAAGCAGATTATGGGGCAAGTGCTCATAGACCAGGTCCAGAAACCGGATAATCAGGATTTATTATCTGGTCAGTTGTTATATATAAATCTTTATGATACCTGTTTATATATTCTTTCCAACATAACAATAATATGGGCAACAGGTTATCAAAAGCCGGTTCTGGCCAGGGTCACCAAGCACAAGCTTCTCAAGCAAGCAATCATCGTCTTTCACGATCTCGTTTATTAGAGCTTGTTGAACCATTAAGAAGAAGTATCCCAATTGTTGGTAAAAGTCCACTCCTTGAAGATGCGCTTGTAGCAGCAGCTAAATTTGCACCTCTTGCTACTGATTCCGTACTAGTAACTGGAGAAACTGGAACTGGCAAAGAACTTATTGCTGAACTTATTCATGGTTTAAGTGGAAGAAGGGGACCTTGTGTAATAGTAAATTGTGGTGCTATACCTGAACAGATTGCTGGAACAGAATTATTCGGGCACACAAAAGGAGCTTTCACAGGTGCTGTTGCTAGCAGCAGAGGTAAATTTTTAGCAGCTAATGGCGGAACTATATTTTTAGATGAAATAGGTGAACTTCCAGCTAGTGTACAAATAATGTTATTGCGTGTTCTAAATACTAGAAAACCTGGTGAACCTGCTTGGGTTACACCAATTGGTTCTGCTGCAGCTGTTCCTTGTGATGTTCGTGTTATTTGTGCAACCAATGTAGATTTAGAAGATTCAGTAAGAAGTGGTAAATTTAGAGAAGATCTTTGGTATAGAATTTCTCCTTTTCGCATTAAACTTCCTTCATTAGCTGAAAGACCTGAAGATGTTCCGCTACTTGTTAGACATATAGAAGCTGAATTTATTAGAACTACACCTGATTATGCTCTTGCAATCTTTTCAGATGAAGCGATAGATTTCTTAGTACATAATATTCACTTAATTGGTGGAAATATCCGTGGTTTGTTGAATATTGTAAAAAGGGCTATGCTTTTAGCCGATGGTGAATTTGTGCAATCTTCAGATCCAAGTCTTGCAGAAATATTAAATGTATCAACTGATGACGATGGCACTACGGCTACACAAACAAGAAAATTTACACCAATGGTTGTAGGTGAAATTACTGAATCGAATATACGTCGTGCTATCTTATCCTGTGGGCCATTTACTCTATCCTCAAGAGAGGCGCGTTATGGTACTACCATTGTAGCAATAGCTCACAACATTGGTGTAAGACCAGAGAATATTGAAGAATTTGCCTCAGATCATGGCATTGACATTATTGGTATTATAGATGCTGAAAGAAGAAAAATTTTCGAAGCTCACCTTGGTAAAGGATTAAGTAGAGCTAAATTTGCAGTACA
>DATDTS010000073.1:0-5695 GCA_035290745.1 Candidatus Bilamarchaeaceae archaeon
ACAGGAAACTGGGGAAGTAGTAACTGACGAGACTGGTACTATGGAGCAAGACGAGAACCCAGAAGATACACAAATGAAGGATGAAACTGAGATTGAAGCTCCTCCATCATTACCATCTAAACCCCAAACTATTTTTGATGACGATTACAAACCTTCAGATGACGAGGAACAACCAGTACCTTTACCTGAAGAAAACGGTTTTATGTCAGAAGAAACTAAGGAAAAGCTAGAAGAAGCAAGAGAATTTTTGCATGAAGAAGGATCAGCAGATCGTGTAAGGGAAGATTTTCAGGATTTAGAACTTGTTTATACAGACTATGGACAAGGTGCAGGTTTAGGTGATGAGATCTTTCCATTTGAATACCAATTTAGTGAAGAAGCAAATGTTACCTTTGCATTATGCGCTGTTCACAGGTCTGTTTTTATTTGTGAAGGTAAATTGGATAGATTTATTACAAAAGAGGATATTGATAGTGGAAAATGTCAAGTTACTCCAATTTACATGTCTGATCCACGGTTGGGATAAGAAAGTAGTTATAATATTATCCTAGAAACTGTTTCAACATCTTTATCCCCTCTACCGGATAAATTAACAACAACAAGATCCTCTTTTTTCAATTTCATTTTTTTCAAATAGGCAATTGCATGAGCACTTTCCAAAGCAGGGATTATGCCCTCTGTTTTACTCAATAACTCAAACCCTTCAAGTGCTTCCTTATCTGTAACTGAAAAATAATTAGCTAGTCCCAGTTCTTCCAAATAAGCATGTTCTGGTCCAACTGCAGGATAATCAAGACCAGCAGATACAGAATGTGTTTCTCTGATCTGGCCATGTTCATCTTGCAGAACATAAGTTTTTGTCCCATGCAAAACTCCTAAAGATTTCTCTGCAAATCTTGCAGCATGTTTTTTTGTTTCAATTCCAAATCCTCCTGCCTCAACCCCAATCATCTTTACTTTGTCTTTCACAAATGCATGAAACAATCCAATTGCATTGCTTCCTCCTCCAACACAAGCAACCAAATAATCAGGCAATTTACCTTCAGCCTGAAGAATCTGTTTTTTTGCTTCTTTTCCAATAACTGATTGAAATTCCCTTACAATTGTTGGATATGGATGTGGTCCAAGTGCAGACCCCAACAAATAATGAGTATTCTCATAGTTTGTTACATAATCCCGAAGTGCTTCATTAATTGCATCCTTTAATGTTTTTGATCCTTTTTCAACTATGTTCACCTTTGCACCTAACAATTTCATTCTAAAAACGTTCAGTCTTTGTCTTTCTGCATCTGTTGACCCCATATATACTTCACATTTGAGTCCTAAATTAGCACATGCTGTAGCAGTTGCAACACCGTGCTGACCTGCTCCGGTTTCTGCAATAATCCTTTTTTTGCCCATTTTTTTTGCTAGTAATGCCTGACCTAGAGAATTATTTATCTTATGTGCCCCAGTATGTAACAAGTCTTCTCTTTTCAGATAAACTTTTGCTCCGACTTTTTGTGATAAATTCTTTGCATAGTATAAAGGTGTTTCCCTTCCAGCATACTTTGTTAACAATTCTCTTAATTCTTTTTGAAATTCTTTATTTTTTCTAATTTTCTCAAATTCTTCTTCTAAATTTATAAGTACTGGCATTAAAGTTTCCGGTACAAATTGCCCTCCATAGTTTCCAAAGTAACTTTTTTTCATAAGAACTTGTATCCTGTTTTATATTTTAAAGCATTAGTGTATTATTTTATCCATTAATCATAGCCTTTATTAATTTTAAATTAGGCTATTATCTGGGAACATGGCTTCTACTAAAGATCTTGCATCAAAATTATGTTCAAATTCGTTAACAAATAGAAAAAATGCTTCTTTAGAATTATGGAATCTAGCCAAATCTGGAAAGGACTTAACAAGCGTGGTTCCAGATATAAATAAGGCACTAAAAGACAAATCTGTTGAAGTAAGAATAAAACTGGTTGAAACGTTATGGTATATATCAAGAAGAAAACAGGATATTTCTGCAGCAGTTTATAATTTGGGAAAAGCCTTAGCTGATAATTATGTTGAGGTAAGAAGAAACGCAGTTTGGGCATTGGAAAATTTTGCTGAAAATTCTCACACAATTGATGCAGCAGTACCATTTCTTGTCAAATCATTGAAGGATGAAGATTCTATGGTTAAAAAGGGGTCTGCAGCAGCAATCGTTTATCACTATCTAAACAAGCATGAGTTTTATGGTATTAACATACTTTTGAATTACTACCTTCCAGAAGTTAGGGGAAATTCATCTGAAGCTTTGGTTTACTATTATTTAAATAGTGGTGATAAGAAAGGGGTTAAATCAATTCTAACGCATGAAAATCATGATGTTACAGAATATGCTTTCAAAGGCGTTCTATTCTATATCCAAAATTCAAAAAACAAAACTAAATTAAAAGAACTCAAGGAGTTTTTGAAGAGAATTAGAACAAAAGATGTATCCTATCTAGTCAATGAAATTAATAATAAACTGAAAATTTTGAGGTGATTACTTGAAGTCCAAGACAGAATATTTGGAATTTAATGCAAATAAGAAAGTTGAGATTATTCTTATAACTTCCAAGGTTCAGGAGGTAATTAATAAATCAGGTGTTAAGGAGGGTTTGGTTTTAGTTAACCCTATGCATATAACTGCCGCGGTTGTTGTTAACGATAATGAGCATGGGCTGCATAGTGATTATCTAAGGATTTTGGAGAAGTTTGTCCCATATAACGCCGATTATCGCCATAATGATACAGGTGAGGATAACGCAGCAGCACATATCTGGAGGCAGTTGATTGGACATCAAGTTGTTATGGCAATAACCAATGGAAAATTGGATTTAGGTCCATGGGAGCAGATTTTTTACTTTGAGTTTGATGGCAAACGAAAAAAGAGAGTTTTGGTAAAGATTATTGGGGAGTAGTCACTTTTATAAGCTTTTTGTAACAAAATTGAAGTATGAGACAAGCTAGAACTAATACTGTTGATGGCCTAGTTGGTTATCGTAATAGACCAGACGTCATAAAAAAATTAAGTGGTCACGAATTATTCTCAGGTCGAGTTTATCCGCTAACTCATGATGAACTTGAACAATTTAAGGATCACGGAATTAATTATCTTCTTCAAACATCTAGAGTAATTGGTACTGGAGTAGAAGGAATGGCTAATTCTTTTTTTCAAGTTGTCGCACCTTCAAGAGCCCATTCTTTAGAGGTTGAGATAAGAGGCGAAGAGGTCTCTTTGGTTGGTGATACCGAGGCCGGACCAATCAGAATGGACGTTGGATTAGGATTGCGATTAGCAGGTGATGAAAGGCTAAGGGCAGAAATGGAAAGACTTGGAGAATCAAGACTTACCCCAGTAAATGATTTGACTCAGATTTTTAACGCATGTTCAACAACACTGTTTGCCAAAAAACCAAGACTTATTCTGCCTAGAGATAACCTTATTTCTATTCCAAGACATTTTTGGCTTAAATTAATCTTTATTGGTCTTAACCAAATGAAAGATCTAGATCCAGCAGCAGTTATCGAATTTGGACAAAGTCCTAATGGTACTCTATTGAGATTAAGAAGAATAGCTGAAAAACTTTCTCCAGTTGTTCAAGAAGAACCAGCTAAGGTTGTTAGTGACCTTATTGATTCAGCAATCTTTGAAGCACGAATGCAACAGGATGTGAGATGGTTTACATCAAGACTTTCAACTGAGGAAGATAGGGACTTTGTCAGAACAATGGTTTATTTTATGCTTGCAAGAGAAGGCGTTGATGCTCAAAGTTTTTTGGTTGATGTTGCTAGAACATTGGCTGAAGGCCAGTTTAGGGCAGATTACAGGCAACCAGGAGTCCAAGTTTTTGAACCTAAAGGAATTACCCAACTTATGTACGAGATGTTCTTAGTTGGAAGAACCAAGGTTGAAAAAGCTTTGAACCCATCCGATTTGGAGTTTAATATGGCGCAATATTATGCAAGTGTATTCCAATTCCTAAAAGAAATGGAAGAGGTTGTTTCAAGAAGAGATGGATTTTTACAATTCCTTAAAACAGGTTCCTTTCCACAATAGGTGAACTTATGGGTATGCATGCTTTTAAAGTATTAAGAAGACCAGAAAAACTTGTTTTGCCAAAACCTGTCTTAGATTATGTTTCAACATCAATGAAAAGAGATTCATCCGCAATTCTAGGACCAAATGAAGTGCAATTATATGATGTTGGTGAGCATGGGCATGCTGTTTGTGTTTGGAATTTTACTGATGGGAAAATCAGAAGTCCATCCGGAGGATTGGAATTAATTCTTAGATTGCTTCAACATGTTGTTCCAACTATCAGAACTGGGGTTGGAATCGCAGACCCCTCCTCTTCTGAATTGAAATTGCATGTCCACAATGTGGTTTTCCATAAAAGTGGCCGTGTAGAATATGCTTGTGTAGGCCCAGAAAGAGAATCATTATTAACAAAAGTAAGTACAACTTTTGGAGTTCCTAATTGGAGACCACATGGGGTTATGGGTGGAAGGACTGTTAGGTTGACTGATACTGGTTTTGAACTTGGGAGGACTCAGTGCCTTGCATCTTCCAGACATCTAACCCATCCTGAGATAGCACTTAAACGCGATCCAGCTACGCTTGTTACTTTTTTTATTAATTATTTTATGCCATCAATACCAAGTATTGATGTACTTGAAACTGCAGTTAAACAAGAACAAACATTTGGACTTGAAAATGGTTTTCCAGGTGTATACCTGATCGGTTCTCTGAATGCTTCTGGGGAAATTGAAGTTCGTGCATGGCAATTGGGAATTTTAATTAACCCTCAGGCTGTTGCTGATTTAAGACAGCAAATGATTGGAGAGACAGCAAGGCAATTTAATGATCTGACTGCTCTTAATTATTATCCGCCTGGAATAGTTGAATTTAAGGTTAAACTTTGGATGAGGCTTTTTGAAGAAAGAGTAAGAAACAGGTTAATGGTTGAGATTCCAATTGAAGATCAGGATGGAAGCCAAATAACTACATTAAAGGTATAACTATGGGTGTTTTCGTAGCTGCTAATCAAAGAGTAAAAGTACTTTCAGGCAGATATACCTGGCTTGAAACACTTCTCACAGGTAACATGGCTAGCAGTAGGGTAATGCCGAATTCATTTCTCAATGAAGTACTTTTTAGTAGAGAAGGAGATAAGTTCAAACCTGTTCCAGATAAGATTGCAGGCGCTAGACCTTTGTACACTGGAACTTTTGGTATGATTGGAGCCAAAGGTAAACCTCTTGGAGATAAAGTAGAAAGTGAATGTGAATATGCAGGAAGCAGAAAAATTGTTGTAGTAAAGCCTGGCAGGGATGAAGCCAGCCTTGTTGACATTATGGTAACATGTGATCATGGATTTGCTCCAGATGGTACGCCCTTCTTAGCACCTTTCAATGAAAGAACTGGAAAACCAATACGAACTGATGAAGAAATAGGAGAAGCAGACACGATTCTTTTGAATTTAAATGGACAAAAACGACGTTATCGTATTCAAAGCAGAGACGGTGGCGTGTTTGAAGCAGTTGGCAATGAAAATACTTATAACTATGTTTCTAATTCTGCGACTCTCGGCCTTCTTTGGCGCGGCTTCGATGACTTCGGTGTCTTCGACTTTGTCAACGTTTTCGACAACGGCAAGAGGCGTGGCATCTTCCTTGT
>DATDTS010000074.1:0-16156 GCA_035290745.1 Candidatus Bilamarchaeaceae archaeon
GTTATTTTAGCAAGTGCACTCATAAGGTGCTGAGGTTTTTTAGTTGCATGTGCAGCAAACGCATCAGCATGATATTCTCTTGATCTTGACAACCACATAACCATGATTTGGCCAATAAATTGTGCTACAAATGCACCTATCCAAACTAAAATAAAGTTTCCTCCTTTCTGGTCATTTCTACCACCAAAAAGAAGAACAGCATAGTATAAAATAACTGGAAGAACACTCGCTAAAGTCATAGTAAGTACATCCCTATTTTTGATATGACCTATTTCATGAGCAAGGACTCCCTCTACCTCTTCTTTATTTAAGAGTTGTAATAATCCAGTATGAATTGCAACACCTGAATCTTTTTGTGTTCTGCCAAAAGCAAAAGCATTTGGTGATGCGTTATTCACAAGATAAATCTTTGGTTTGGGAATATTGGCAATATTAGCTAAGTTTTCAATCATGTCATGAATCTCAGGAGCTTGCTCTCTTGGTAATTCTTTTGCTTTAGTAGCCCATTTGATAAGTATTGGACCCAAATACCATTGTATTCCAATCATTAAAAAAGAAACAAACATCCAAACAAGAATAGCACTTGAACCGCTAATTCCACTAGAATAAAGAAAAGTTCCAACAATTGCAGCAATAAAACCAAATACTAAAAAATTTGTTAATAGGATTCTTAAATTAAGACCCGATGTAGATGGAAGTTTAAATCCCACAAATATCACCTAAAAGAATTTGATATAATTTATTTATAAATATTGGCTTAGCAGATGAAACATGAAAAAAATAAATTACTTGATTTTTTGCTCAATTATGGTTATACTGCTTATTTTTAGCGGATGCATACAACAAAAAGGTATAAAAGAAGACCAAATAAGAAATGAAAAAAAAGGAGAAGTTGAAGAAACTGCAGAAACCCGATATCAAGAAGTGCCAGAGTCAAGTATTGGATTTATTGGATGTTCAAATACAAGACAAACTGTTCAGGGTTACAATTTTGCAGGTGGTAAGAAGCTATGGCCAGTAGATGAAAATAAAATTCACGAATATGATGGAGGAGCTGTACTTGATTGGGTAAGGGATATAGAAAAAGAAGACAGGTTTTGGAGAATTTTTGATGAATATCTAGAAGAAAATCCTAATACTAAAGCAGTCTGGTGGCAATTATGTATACGCAAAGAAGAAGCAGATATGACATATAATCAAGCTTTTTCTGTAGTTCAAGCAATAAGAGAAAGGATACAAGAAGTTAGAATTTATGTATCTGCTCTTCCAGAATTTCCAGAACACGAATGCCAAATAACTGGTAAAGAAGGAATTGAAAGAGCAAACTCACTTGTAAAAGAACTTGATGAAAATAATGAAGATATAGTTGCTGGACCTGTTATTGGTCCACTGTTTCTAGAAGATATTGATGAGGGCGATGAAAGCAAATGCCATCCACATGTGGAAGGTGCAACCAAAACAGGAGAACAGTTGAAAGAGTTCTTTGATGATGGGAGAATGGATAAAAAAAATTTTGAGAGAGATAAAGAAGAGGTTAAAGAAAACAATTTTGAGGATATAAATGAAGAATTACTGCCTTCTTTTGAAGAAAAAATATGGAATGAACGAATAGAAGCAGCTATGGCACCCTCTGAATGTCCAGAAATTCCAGAACAGATATATCCTAGTTCTTATTATACCGGTCCTTTAATTGATACACATTTGCATATTCCTGCAATTCCTGACTGGTCTCCTGAAGAAGAAATGGACGAAGTACCTGAAGGCAGATTTGGCGGGCCACAAGCTTTACTTGGTTGGAATGTAAAAATGAGCGAAATTGCATGCACATTGCAGCGAGAAGGTACATACAAGAATTTTGCATTCTTCCCTGTTTATGAAGGCAAGATATCAATTCATTTGCTGGAGATATGGAACAAAACTATGGAAAAATATCCAGAGCAATTTACTCCTTTTATTATGTCCTCTGGAAATGATAATGAACCAGATGGATTTCCAACAGTTGATGCCAAGACTTTGGAGGATATGCTAGAAGTATACCCTAACTTGTTCCAGGGATATGGAGAAATTGGTCTTTATGCACGTGAAAATGGTGGCTCTCCAGAACTTCCTCCCGATTCAGAAAGGCTTAAGGAAATTTATCCAATAATAAGAAAGAACAATTTAGTTGTATATTTCCATCTTGGTGAAGGACATAATGATAACTTTGAAAGAGTATTAGAACAAAACCCTGATATTAATTTTATCTGGCACGGAGATCAGCTTTCAGTAGATCAAGTTGAGGATATACTCAACAACCATCCTAATGCATATTATGGTGTAGATGCTTTCTGGGGCCATGACCGAGATCTCTTCCTTCTATTTGTTGGCGAGAGTAAAGATGAGTATATTGATAAACTAAATTCAAATTTTGATACTGTTCTGAATTATGCTGTAAGCGATTGGAAAGAGGTTATTGAACGACATCCAGATCAGTTTATCTGGGGGATTGACAGAGGAGATGCGGTTTGGAATTATGATCTAGATGTAGGCCAACTCCAGATAAAACTTGCTAGAGCTTTCATAGGAAAACTTAATCCAGAAGTACAAGAAAAGTTTGCATATAAGAACGCGGAGAGATTGCTAGAAGAGACTAAGAATGAATAATTATTTTGGTTTATAATGCCCCCATTTTCCCAATGCTTCTGCAAGTTCAACATGCTTTTTTGCTTTTTCTTCTAAAGAGATTCCATCCATTGCAGCTTCAATTGCCTGCATTGTTGCTTTAGCACCTGATCTTGTTCCTTTCGGGTGGCCATGAATTCCACCACTAACAAGCAAAACAAGTTCATTTCCATAAATTTTCATAACATCTGGGACTAATCCAGGATGTAAACCACCAGAAGAAACAGGAAATGCATTCTTAATTTTATGCCAGTCCTGATCTAATAAATATCCCTTCTTAGCTTTTACTTTTTGTTCTCGTAAAGTATCTGCAATTGATTGCACTTCTTCCTCGCTGCCAACTAGTTTTCCAACTGCAGTTCCAGAATGAATCTGTGAAACTCCCATCAAACGATTTATTTTTGCAACAAATTGCATTGTAATTCCATGCTTTGGGTTCCTGTCAAACGCTGCATGCATTGCCCTGTGTGCATGAATTGCTAAGCCAAGATCCCTACAATAAGTAGTCATAGTACTAACTGCAGCAGGACCTGCAATTACAACATCAATCATACAATAATTCCATCCATTATCTGCAAGTAAATGAGCTCTTTTTTTCATCTGCTCTGTCTCAGCAGTTATGTTGATATAAGCTGATTTCCTTTCTCCAGTTAATTTCTCAGCTTTATCCCGAAGTTTTGTCATAAGTTTAACTCTTTCGTCAAAAAGATTAAACTTTTGGGAAGTTAAATTTTCATCATCTTTAACAAAATCAAATCCACCCATCCATGTTTCGAATCCGATTTCAGCATGTTCTTTTGCACTAAAACCAATTTTTGGTTTTGGAACAGCACCTGTTAAAGGCCTTTTTTTAACATTCATCATTTTTCTGATTCCTTGAGTTCCAAATTGCGGACCTTTAAAATATTTAAGATAATTCTCAGGAAAAGAAACATCAATCAATCTAAGATTTTGTACAGCTTTCATGCCAAAAATATTTCCAGCAATTCCGCTCAAAAGCTGAGAAACATTTCCGTCTTCCCATAAGTCTCTTGGGTAGGCAATTTTAACATAGTTTCCATTAATATCAAAAGCAATTGCTTGCAGTTTTCTCATTCGCGGGGGCAACTTAAATAATGTAGTCCAAGTTCCTGTAGAACTTTCTGATGCTATCCTTCCAACAGCTTCTTTTACGGTTATACCCTCATCTGGTTCAAAATAAAACAAACAAATAAGATCATCTTTAGCTGGTTTATAACCAAAATTAACAAACTCATCATACCAATCTATTTTTGACATATTTCTAAGTAAAACAGATAAAGAATATAAAGTTTTAGATGGTTCTTTTTAGCGGTGGAATTATGACTGTTGTAAAGATTATTGAAGTAATGGGAATCTCAAAAAAGAGTTTTGAGGATGCAATTGAAACTGCTATTAAAAGGGCAAACAAAACAATAAAGCATGTACATGGTGCAGATATTCTTGGGTATAAGGTAAAAACAAATGAAGAAGGAAAGATTATAGAATATAGGGTAGATATGAAAATTGCATTTGAATTAGAATCCTAACTTCCATCTGGGGATGGCGTTAGGCTGTTGGCCTGTAGCTTGTAGCCAGTGGCCAATTGCCAACAACTAATAGCCAAGAGCTAATTGTTTTCTATACCAAAACAACTAAATGATGCCATATTAAATGGTTATTGGCTACACAGACGTTGTTTTGGTATAACGCGAACCAACAATTAGTTAGCTGGACTTAATTGGTTCGGTATAGTTCTTGATTTTTCTTTTTGCACACTTATTTTTCCGAGCGCCAGTCAACTGGCGAATTCAAGTAGAATAGAAACTTAATATTCTCTAAATTCTTCTACTTGCAAATCCTTGTTCCTTAATTCTTTTAAAGCATGCAAAAGTTGTACAGCGGTCTCAAGATTTGTTATACAAGGAATTCCTTTTTCAATTGCTAATCTTCTAATTCTAAAACCATCAGTATTTGCTGTTCCACCTTTTGTGGGGGTATTTATAATAAGATCAAGTTTACAATCAGAAATAATATCCAAAATATCTGGTTTTTGACCTCCTATCTTTGGAATAGAGGTTGCAAGATTAAAACTCCTGGCAGTCCCGGGAGTTGCATAGATTACATAGCCCAAATCTTGTAAAAGAGATTTCAATTTTAACGAGTGTTGTTTATCAGAATCTCTTAGACTAACAATAACATCTCCTTTTTCCTTTATTTTTATGCCAGCCGCAAGCAATGCCTTGTAATAAGCGATTTCAAAAGAACTTCCAATGCCCATTGTTTCACCAGTTGATTTCATTTCAGGGCCAAGGTTAGTGTCAGCACCAATAATCTTTAGAAAAGGGAAAACAATTGACTTTACTGCATAATGTTTTTGTTTAACAACTAAGTTAAATTCTGAAAGTTTGTGACCGAGCATTACCTTTGTCGCAATTTTAGCCATGGGAAGATGGATTGTTTTGCTTAGAAAAGGAACAGTACGAGAGGCTCTGGGATTTGCTTCAAGGCAATAAACTATGCTTTCCTTTACTACAAATTGAACATTGATTAAACCAATAATTCGAAGTTCTTGTGATAATTTTTTTGTGTATTCAATAATTGTTTCCTTATCCTGGTTTGTCAACCTAATGGATGGAAGAACAATGTTTGCATCTCCAGAATGTACTCCTGCAGGTTCAATATGCTCCATTATCCCTCCTATAAATATATCTTTACCATCAAAAATTGCATCAACTTCGCATTCAATTGCATTATCCAAATACTTATCAATAAGAATTGGTTTCTTTCTGCTTATGTCAACAGCTTCCTGCATATATTTCTTAAGATCTGTTGGGGTATAGACAATTGCCATTGCTCTTCCTGCGATTACATAACTTGGCCTAACTACAACTGGGTATGTTATTTGTTCTGCTAAGGCAAGTGCTTCAGACACATTGGTTGCTACCCCATTTTTAGGCTGAGGAATTTTTAATCTATTAACTAATTTCCCAAATTTGTCCCTATCCTCAGAATCATCAATCCCTTGAAGACCAGTTCCCAAAATTGGAACGTCATACTCAACCAATTTTTCAACAAGATTAATACCTGTTTGACCCCCTAGCTGAACAATCACACCATATGGTTTTTCATTTTCATATATGTTCAAAACATCTTCAGCTGTAAGTGGTTCAAAATAAAGCCTATCAGAAGAATCAAAATCAGTTGAAACGGTTTCTGGGTTGTTGTTAACAATAATGCTTTCTATCCCAAGCTCTTTTAATGCAAATGCAGCATGAGAACAACAATAATCAAATTCAATACCCTGGCCAATACGAATCGGGCCAGAACCAATAATCAAAACTTTTTTATTGTTACTTGGAATTGCCTCATTCTCATACCCATAAGTTGAATAGTAATAGGGAGTAACTGCTTCAAATTCACCTGCACAACTATCTACAATCTTGTATACCGGAAGAATTGAGAGGTCTTTTCTTGTCTGCCTTATTTCCTTTTCAGTTTTGTTTGATAGCATTGCAATTGACTCATCAGAAAAACCAGTTCTCTTAGCCTCTAATAAAATTTCTTTTGTAAGTTTGCTTGATTGAAGTTCTTCCTCAATTTTAATTATGTTTTTCAGCTTGTGCAAAAACCATTTTGAAATAGATGTCTTTTCATTAAGTTCATCAACTGTTCTCCCTTTTCTTAATGCTTCAAAAAGTGCAAACAATCTCAAATCAGTTGGAGGGTTTAGATGATCATCTGGATTTTTAATTGAAGGGATTTTTATTTCCAAGCTTCGGATTGCTTTCATTAATGATTCTTCAAATGTCCTTCCAATTGACATTACTTCCCCAGTTGATTTCATTTGAGTTCCGATTGTTCGGTCAGACATTTCAAATTTATCAAAAGGCCATCTTGGTATCTTGGTAACTATATAGTCTAATGATGGTTCAAAAGCTGCGTTTGTTTTTGTTATTGCATTTTCAATTTCGTATAGTTTGTATCCAAGTGCAATTTTAGTTGCAACCCTTGCAATAGGATAGCCAGTTGCTTTTGAAGCTAAAGCAGATGAACGAGAAAGACGTGGGTTTATTTCAATAACAGCAAATTCTCCTGTTTTCTGGTTAAGAGAAAATTGGACATTACATGCTCCTATTATCCCAATTTCATTAACTATTTTAATCGCTGCATTTCTGAGTAACTGATGATCCTTGTCATTTAAAGTCTGAGAAGGGGCAACAACAATGCTTTCACCAGTATGTACTCCCATTGGATCAAAATTTTCCATATTGCAGATTATTATCGCGTTTCCAATGTCATCCCGTATTACTTCATATTCAAACTCTCCCCAGCCAAGAACTGATTTTTCAACTAAAGCTTCATGGGTTGTACTTAACCTAAAAGCAAGTTCTAATGTTCTCTTTAGTTCTTGCTTGTTGTATGCCATTCCGCCCCCAGTTCCGCCTAAAGTAAAGGAAGGGCGTACAATTACGGGATAACCAATTTTATCAACAAATTCAAGAGCATCATTGTATGAGTTAACTGTTTTTCCAGGTAAGATTGGAACACTAATTTTATTCATTGCCTGATTAAATAATTCACGAGCCTCAGCTCGTTGTATAGCGTGTGCATCAGTACCTAAAAAAGAAACGTTATGTTTATCTAAAATCTTTTTGGTGTAGAGTTCAATTGCAAGATTCAAAGCAGTTTGGCCACCAACTGTTGCCAATAATCCGTCTGGTTTTTCTTTTTGAATTATTTTTTCAATGATTTCTACGGTTAATGGCTCGATATATATCCTATCAGCAATCTCTGGGTCTGTCTGAATAGTTGCAGGATTGGAGTTAACAAGCACTACCTCTATTCCTTCCTCGCGTAATGCTTTGCAAGCCTGTGTGCCAGAATAATCAAATTCGGCACTCTGTCCTATGACAATAGGTCCACTGCCGATAACTAATACTTTTTTTATTTTATAGCAAACTGCATTTGTTTCGCATTTTGCTGTTAGCAAACCAGCCTCTATAGAGCCAAGCTTATTAGTTGCATTACTTTTCTGGTTTGCTATAGTTTTAAGTGACATAACAAAAACTAGAATCACAATTCTCAATCTAAATTTAAAAAGGTTTTGGGAACTTTTAAACTTATTGTTTACCCAATGGGGCAGTATAAGCAATAAACTCCCCAACAGTCATGCCTGCCATAATGCCATAGATAGCATAGGCTCCAAACTCGGATTTAAGCATCTCGTGGACAAAATTTCTTCCGCCTTTAGTCAGCCAAAGTTTTTCAGCCCCAAAATTCCTTCCAAAACCGGTTTTTCCAACTAAAGCACAAAACTTTTCACACTCGGGATTTTGCAGAGCGTTGATAATATTTGAGAACGATTTTGAATCAGAGAGTTTTTTTTCTAATATTTTAGTTGCTTCTTCAGGATTATCTTTTAAGTATTGAATAATATTGTCACTTTTTTCTTGGTCTAAAAGAGAACCAACTAATTCTTGTGTATTTAAAGACAAAATGTCTGAAAAGAATTTTCCTTTATCAGATAAGTTAACAATACCAGAGTTTTCTGCTTTATTATCAATTGGCAGAGTATGAAGCAATATAGAAACAGCCAACTTTCTCCCATCTCTTTTCTGCAATAGTTTATTAACAAAGGCATGTGCTTTTGAATAGTCATAACGCATACAACCAAGAACCAAAAACTCTCCGGATTTTGTCGAAACGACCTTTGTCAATATTTCCTCAGCGGTTTTGCTCTCCATAACTAAAAGCAATCTATTTACGGTTTTTTCATTGCCAAGGATCTTGAATATCTTTTCAAAAACAGCAGGATCGTTTTGTGCTTTTTCACCTTCTTTAATAAGCATAGAAACTAATGGTTCTTTTAGGTCGTTGAGAGCCAGATAGTAAAATGGATTAGATTTGTCTTCGTCTCTCATCATGTAATCAAAGAAATCTAGGCCTTCTTCCTTGATTCTTTTAATCGTAACTTCAAGAGTCATAAGCTAATAATATAAAAAAACATTAATAAGGACATTAGTTTCTACTATTTAAGCATTTTAACAGATTCATCAAATAAAAAACCACAAGGTGATAATTAGGTACGGTTTTTTTAATCCCTAAGGAGCTTAACAAACTCATCAAATAGGTATTTAGAATCATGTGGTCCTGCAGTAGCTTCTGGATGATACTGCACAGAAAATATTGGCCTACTTTTATGAGCTATTCCTTCGCATGTTTTGTCATTTAAGTTTTGGTGAGTTAATTCAAAATCTTTAGGCGCCTCTTTTACTGCAAAACCATGATTTTGGGTCGTAATAACAACTTTCTTTGTCCTTAGGTCTATTACAGGCTGATTCGATCCTCTATGCCCAAACTTCAGCTTGAAAGTATCTCCACCAAAAGCGTGTGCAATCAGCTGATGGCCTAGACAAACTCCCATAATTGGATAACTGGATAATTCCTTTATTGTTTTATGCGCATGAGTTAGTATTTTTGGATCCCCTGGACCATTAGATAAGAATATCCCATCCGGATCGAATTCTTTTATTTGTTCGGATTTGTAGAATGAGGGTACAACGATTACTTTAATCCCTCTTTTAACTAATTCAGTGACCATATTTCGCTTGTGCCCATAGTCGATCAGGACTATTTTTCCTTTTTTGTTCTCACCAAATTCCAAAGGTTTTTTTATTGTTACTTTATCAACAAAATCAATTTTAGAATAATCAAAAGCACTCAATTCTTTTTTCAGTTTTTCTATATCTAAATCTCCCTCATAGTTTGAAATAATTGCTGGAACAACCCCTTTTGTACGAATATGTCGAACAAGGAACCTTGTGTCAATATCGGTTATTCCTGGAATGTTAAACTCTCTCAAAAATTCATCTACCGATCTTTTTGCATCCCTGAATTCATATTCATTACATATCTCCCTTGTACAAAATCCATGAACGTGAATCTTATCGCTTTCAAAATCATAATCATTAATCCCATAATTACCTATTAAAGGATAGGTTGAAACTAGGATTTGTCCTGCATAACTTGGATCAGTAAGACTTTCTTGATAACCAATCATAGATGTATTAAAAACAAGCTCACCTATTTGGGTGGTCTTTGCACCAAAACCTTTTCCAAAAACTGTTGTTCCGTCCTCTAATATTAAAACTGATTTGATGATAAAACCTCCAAATATTTCAGAACTAGACTTTTAATTCTCAATGAAGATTTATATATCTAGCGTATGATGAAAGGGATAATGGTAGAAGTAAATGAGCTAATGAAAAAGATTAGGTCTGGAAATATTATAGAAAAAAGAAATGCTACAGGTAAGATAGAGAATATAGCATTTCAAGGAGAGGACATCTCTAAGTTTGTAGAAGAACTTGAAAGGTCACTTGAAGATAAAGACAAATGGGTTAGTATGAGCTCATCAGAAGCATTGATCCATCATTACATAAAAGAGAAAAAACCTGATAAAATCAAAAGATTTTTACAAAACAACGAAGTTGAAGTAAGGAAGCTTGCAGCAATATCCCTTGCAAGATATTACTTAGAAAGCAAAAACAGTGAAGAAATCAAAAAAATGTTGGGAGAGAATAACGAAGAAATTAGAAATTATATAAAGTGGGTTGTTGGAACTAAATTTTTAAAAGATAGTAAACATAAGTGATGAACATGGATTTAAAAAAAACAATTAGAAAACATGTGCTAAAAAATGCATTTGATTATGGAAAAGCCAGCCCTGGTTCAGTAGTTGGAAAAGTAATAGCTGATGTTCCAAAAGCAAAGGAAGACATGAAAAACACTATGAAACTTGTAAATGAAATAGTTGAAGAGATAAACAAAATGCCAAAAAATAAAATAGAAGAAGAATTAAAGGAATATAAATTTGAGAAAAAAGAAGAGACAAAAAAGAAAATAGTTGAGGCAAAAGGAAAGGTTATAACAAGATTTCCACCTGAGCCATCTGGGTATCCACATATTGGACATGCAAAAGCAGCATGGCTTGATTATACAGTAGCAAAAGAAAATGATGGAGAAATGATTCTAAGATTTGATGATACTAATCCTGAAAAAGAAAAAGAAGAGTATGTAAAAGCAATCAAAGAAGGGTTGAAATGGCTTGGGGTAGAATGGGCCAAAGAAACATATACCTCTGATAATATTGAAAAAATATACGAATATGCTGAAAAACTGATTAAAAATGGAAATGCATATGTTTGCACTGCTGAAAAGGATGAGATTTCATCAATGAGAACAACAAAAGAACCATTAAAAGACAGAGAAAACAGCCCAAAGGAAAACTTAGAATTGTGGAATGAGATGAAAAAGGGTAAGAAATATGTTTTGTTGTTTAAAGGGGATCTTAAGTCACAAAATACAGTTATGAGAGACCCTTCTATTGCAAGGGTCATTACAAAAGAACACTATAGGCAGGGAACAAAATACAAAATATGGCCTGGCTATGACTTAGCAGTTACAGTAATGGACAATTTAGAAGGAATTACACATTCAATGAGAACTAAAGAGTATGAATTAAGAGATGAACTTTATCTTGCTCTTTGCAAGGCGCTTGGATTCAAACCACCAGAACTTATAGGTTTTTCAAGGCTTGAGATAAAAAATGCGCCAATAAGCAAGAGATTGCTAAAACCACTTGTAGAAGAGGGAAAGGTACTAGGATGGGATGATCCAAGACTACCAACGCTTTCAGGATTGGAAAGACGTGGAGTTGTTCCAGAAGCAATAATGGAGTTTGTTCTCTCTTTTGGCTTATCAAAAGTAGAAAGCAGTCCGTCATATGAAAAATTACTATCATTAAATAGAAAGATGATTGACGCAAAAGCAAAACATTATTTTTTCGTACCTAACCCAGTAAAAGTTAAAATAATAAATCCTGCTCCAAAATTAGTAAGAATTTCTCTTCACCCAAAAGAAAAGATAGGACATAGAGAGATTGCGGTTAGTTCAATTGTGTATATAAGTAAAGAGGATTTGGATGAAACAAAAGAAGGGGATATAATAAGGTTAAAAGATTTTTGTAATGTGCAAATAGTAAAAAAAGGAAAGACACCTGAAATTGAACGAATAGGGGATAGCATAGTGCCAAAAAAGATTCAATGGGTTTCAGATGAATATTCAGAAACAGAAATAATTATCCCAAAGGATTTGTTAAAAGATGACAAGTTTGATCCAAAAAGCCTTGAAATTGTTAATGGATATGCTGAAAATGAGTGCGAGAGGTTAGGCCAAGGAGAGATAATTCAATTTGAAAGGTTTGGATTTTGTAGATTGGACTCAAACGAAAAAAAGAAGTTAAGATTTGTTTTTAGTTGTTAAATAAGAGATTTACAAAACAAAGCAACATCTTTCAGATTTCCCTTAGTATAAAGATCAACAATCTTACTTCCGATTATAAAACCATCTGCACCTGCATTTTCTAATTCTTCTATCTGATCCTTGTTTGAAATTCCAAAACCTACAACAACTGGGACTTTTGAGTGTTTTTTGACTCTTGAGATTGTTTCTTTTAGTTCTTCAGGAAGTTCCTTTCTTGCACCAGTAACACCTGAGGTTGAAACTAAATAAAGAAAACCGGATGCCACTCTACAAATTTTCTTAATTCTTTCTTCACTGGAGTTTGGGGCAATTAAAAAAATAATATTAATTCCGTACTTCTTTCCAAGTTTAAAAAGGTCTTCTGATTCTTCTAATGGCAGATCAGGGCATAACAAATTATTTGCGCCTGCTTCTTTTATTTTCTTGATGAATTTTTCATTGTCATAACTAAAAACTATATTGTAATAGGTCATAACCGTCAAGGGAATATTAGTAATAGCCCTAATCTTCTTAATTAATTCAAATGCTTTTTCTCTTGTCATTCCATTCTTTAATGATCTCTCGCTTGCAGCCTGAATAGTCGGACCATCAGCAATTGGATCAGAGAATGGGATTCCTAATTCAAGACTTTTTGCGCCAGAGTTTACCAATATTCTCACTAAGTCTATAGTAAATCGCTCATTTGGGACATTTGAACTACGTTCAAAATTTGGATCTTCGATCCAATCTCCTAAACAAACATAAGGCATGAAATCCATAAGATCAAAATAGCTAAGGGGAAATTTAAAACATTAGTGTATAGTTTTATACAATATACTCGACCAACTTAATAATTCCAATTATTGGTCGAGGATAGTTGTGCCAAATTATTTATTTGGCACAGTATATTTGTAAGTCTTCCCGCACTACATCCATCTGAATCATCATTTTATCAAGTTCCTTAAAAAAAATAATGGAATTGTTTTGATAGTTGACTTTGGTTTTTAACAAACTTAGAAATAAGAAAAACGAAATCACTATGTTTAATTCAATAAAAATAAGCCCATAATTAGATAAAAAAAGGAAACACACTGAAAAAATAGAGACAACAAGTAAAAGTTGAAGTAGCCTAACAAAAAAAGGGGTTTCTGCAAGTCTTTTGTTTTTGTAATATAAAACCTCTTTTTTAGCAATGAACAAAATTTCATCATACAGTGGAATAACAAATCTTTTGAATCTTTTATGGTTTTTTGTTTTGAGTTCGGTAGAAAGAAACTGAATAAAGTCCTTTAAATCCAAAGGTGTTGCACCTAACCTCAATCTTGTTGCAATTTTATGGATACTATATAAGGAAGCTAAGATTTCACTGGCCATTTATAAAAATAGGATAAGAGAATGTAAATTTAAATCTATTGAAAGGGTAAGAGACGGGATAAACTCCTGAAATAGGTTTCCTTCCTTAATCAATTATCAAACACCGTGATTAATTCTTCTGCATTTTTGTATGCAAATTTTTCCTGAACACTAGGTTTAAGTCTTGCTATAAATGCTCGCCCAAATTCTTCCAACAGAACGCTTACTTCTTCATCATAAGTCCATTTATAAGCCCTATCTGTCCCCCACATAAATCGGTCTGGATACAGTTCAATTTTTCCCTTCCAGCGCTCCACTGCTTCATCCATGATTGTATCGAAATTTTCAGTAAATTTTGCTATGAAATTTCCCTTACTGTTGACTGTGTACATAAGAGCTCCTGGGGAATTGGGAAGACGGATTAATATTGCATCTAGTGAATAATAAACGTTTGGATAGCGATCCATTAAATCAATAATGGAATCTTCAATTTCAGGGCCATGCAATAAAAATTTAACATTCGGATTCTCTTTTATTACCTTTTCAATTTCATTTTCTTGCCTGCCGTCAGGATGAGCCATAACTATTAAATCATATTTTTCTGCCAATTTGTAGATATCCGTCATTTTTTTACTATTTGGTGAGGGATTGTCTTTAAAATAAAAAGCAATTTCTCCGTATCCTTGAAATAAATTAGGATTATTCCACTGAATTTCATCTAATTTTTCCAAGTTAAATGTAAAAGGCATTAAAAACAACCTTATTTTTCCTGATGAGTTTTTATTCACGGATTCTGCCATATCTATTGTTTCTTGAAATAATTGCTCTGCACCTATTGAAAACCCGATTATTCCTGTTACATTCTCCTTATCAAACATACATAAAATTTTCTCCAATTCAACATCTTTGCCCAAAACAGGATCCGTTATTGAATCGAAGTCATGATCTGTTCCGTGTCCTTCCATTTCACCAAAATCAATTAAACTTGGCATATGGAAATGCGCATCAAATAATGAACCATAATAATATGGTTCTGAATTGAACTTCTGGGAAAAATTCCTGGTGCATTTAATTCTCTCGGATGCGTTTTCCATGATTACTTCTAAAGATGTTTCATTTTCAATAAGAATCTGTTCGTCTGAATATGAAGTGGTATTATCAGTTGAAATATTGGCTGAATTATTTTCTGAATTGTTTTCTGAGATTTGTGGTTCTAGCATAGTATTCTTGGGAGAAAGATTACTGGGAATTTCTTTAGATATGTTTATTTGTTCTTTCTGCTGCGTGTTTATACATCCAAATAGGATTAGGAGTAGGAAAAAACTGAATGCGACAACACCTTTCTTGATCTTTTTCATATTAATCTAAACAAGTTTTTCTTTAAATAGTTTTCTTTGTTGCAAGTTATGGGACAAAAAAAGTCCGGCTTGAAGAAGGTTTATTTAATCTCCTCAACAGTTTGAATCAATTTTGTGCACGCGTCTTCAAGCACATTAACTGGATGACATAATGAGAGCCTCACAAAATTTTTATAATTTCCAAATGCAGCACCTGGAACAATTGAAATCTTGTGCTTTTCTAGCATGATATCGAATGCTTTTTCTCCATCAACCTCAAGATTTGGAAAAAGATAAAAACCAGCCATAGGTTTGTTAAACTTTATTCTTCCTTTTAGAATTGAAATACACGCTTCTGCTCTTCTTTTGCTTTCTGTTCGTGTCTTTTCAGCTATAATAGAATAATTATCTAGTGCGGCTATACCTGCTGCTTGGACAAATACTGGAACATTGGTAATAGAGATCTGATTCAAGCGGGTTATTTCATTTATAAGGTTTTTATGAGCTACGATATAACCCAATCGCCAACCAGTCATACCAAAAGTCTTTGAAAAAGTATCGCATATAATCACTTTCTCATCATATTTAACAAAAGGCATTTTAGAAAAGGATATGCCACGATATGCACAATCAAGCAGGATATATACCCCTTTCTTCTTTACAAATTCTATAAGCTTATTCTCTTCTTTTATGCTCCACACATGGCTGGTTGGATTACAAGGATTATTGAAGATTACTAACTTGGTTTTAGATGAAAATGTGTTTTTTATTTTTTCAAAGTCTAGATTCCAGTCCTTTTCAAAAGATAGGTCAATAACTTTAGGAGTTGCCCCACATTCCTTTGCAATTAGTTCAAATGCAGTCCAGTGTGGGGAAAAGAGAATGACTTCATCTCCTTTTTTCAGAAGAATTTTCATAGCATTGTAAATTGAATATTTGGAACCAGGAGTTAAAACCACATTATCTGGGCTTGAATCGTGCAAAACAGCGATTTTTTCCCTTAGTTCTTTTTCACCTTGTGCTGATGCATATTTTGTTTTACCATCCTTTATAGCCTTGATTGCAGCTTCTACGCATTCTGTTGAGGTTGGCCAGTCAGGTTCTCCCATATTTAATTTAAGAATTTGGTGTCCTTCTTGAATCATCTTAAAAATTTGTTCACTTATTTTATATAACATTTATTCACCTGCAGGGTAACATCCAATAATCTTTAAGTATTGTGTTTTACTTTCAAATTCTTTTAGTATCTTTCTGACTTTTGGGGTTGTTATATTTCCAATAAAATCAATGTAAAATAAATATTCCCATGCTACCTGTCCAGTTGGCCTTGACTCAATCTTAGTAAGATTTATTTTATTTCTAGCAAGTACCTCTAATGATTTGAACAAAGAACCAGATGTATGTGGAACACTAAAGATCAGAGAGGTCTTATAGTTTCCTTTTCTACTAGTTGAAAGCCATTTTCCTACCTCATTGCCTCTAACAAAAATCAAAAATCGGGT
>DATDTS010000075.1:0-4863 GCA_035290745.1 Candidatus Bilamarchaeaceae archaeon
AAACCACATGTTATTCTAAGGTAAATCAATAGCAAGAGAGAAATTACTACCGAGTATCCTCACATAACTGGGATTAATCTTGATTTTATTAGGTACGCTGGGGGTGATGATCTATCTACTCCTGGTAAAAATGAAAATCAAGATCCAAATGCACCTGCAGATTCTCAGTGGATTGTAAAACCAGAAGCAATTGAAGCATTTGTAAGAAGAGTAAGAGAAGAATTTCCAAGTGTTACGCTTACAGCAGATGTTTTTGCAGGTAATGAAGAGGTAAAATATGGAATGGAAAAAGACGTTTGAAGCTTAGTCAACAACATTCAAATCCGTTGGAAAGAAGTAAATTCCAGATAAATTGAATTTGTTTGAATAAACAGAAATCCCAATAACCGAATTGAATCTGGAACTTGATTTTTGGCCTAGTTTAATCGAAGATAAATCATAAACTGAATTTATTTCTGTTTTAGGATCAATTGCTGAAAAAGAAACAATATCAGTACATTCAGGAGCCGATAATGGATAAGAGTTGGTTATGTCAATGTGGCTGGTGTTCTGCATTTTCATTTCTGTCAAAAACTGATTGAAAACATCTGAACGATCATATAAATCAAATCCGCACCAGATAAAAAACTCAAAATCATCGCTAAATGTATGGTCAGCAGTTAAACTAAGTTTTTCATGGATCTTTGTTTTTATTTTTTCTTGAAGCTTATCTAATCTAATTTTTTCAGGGTTTTCAATACTCAAAAAATATTCTTCAAACCCTTCTATTGCACCTTGTCTTGCAAGTTCACGAATTACCTCTTTTACATTTGTCACCAGGCTTTGCATTCTCTTTATCTGAAGGGCTTTTATTTGAGTATTCTTATTTGAATCTAAGTGAACCTGAAGAAGTAAAATAATTAACGCAACAAGAAAGAAGACAAGCAAGAAGGAAAAATACCCTTTCATTAGAAAACAGCTCTTGCAAAAACTAAAATAATCACATTTTTGCCAATTTCTTAATCAAATCAACTAATCTATTAGAATAGCCATACTCATTGTCATACCATAAATTTATCTTAACAAGGTTTCCGTTTGAACGAGTCAAGGAAGCATCAACAGTACAAGAAAAAGGCGTTCCAATAATATCTGAAGATACAATCTCTTCTTCAGTGTAGTCCATTATTCCTTTCAACTCTTCTCTGCTGGCTCTTTTCAATTCCTTGTTTATATCCTTTGCATCTACTTCAGACTTGAGAACCAATACAACATCATTAATCGAACCATCAATCACCGGAACACGAAATGCCCCGCCATCTAATTTCCCTTTCAGATTTGGCAAGACATGGCCAATTGCCTTGGCAGCTCCAGTTGAGGTTGGGATAATATTGCTAGCTGCAGCCCTTGCCCTTCTCAAATCTTTATGGCTTGAATCAAGAATCATCTGATCAGTTGTATAAGCATGAATTGTACTTAGAAACCCCCTTTCAATACCCCACTTCTCGTCAATAACCTTCAAAGCAGGAGCAAGTCCATTTGTTGTACAAGAAGCAAGAGAAATCAGTTTCATATTACTATCAAGAATATGGTCATTAACACCAGGAACAATAGTGGCATCAACTTCATCTTTTGTTGGTGCGCTTATCACAACTTTTTTAGCACCGGCCTTAATGTGCCTTTCAGCTTCATCCCTATGGGTGAATTTACCTGTACTTTCAACAACAACATCAATGTCTAATTCTTTCCAAGGAAGTTTGAGCGGATCAGTTTCAGTTATCCATTTGATACGATAGTCATTTACAACCAAATCTCCTTCTTTAATCTCTACTTTGCCATCAAACCGACCCATTGCTGAATCATATTTGAATAAATGTGCATGAGTTTCTACAGGACTACGGGTATTAATTGCAATAATATCAAATTCTTTCCCAAGAACACCTTGAGCAACGGCTGCCCTTAGGAACATTTTTCCAATTCTACCAAACCCGCTTATAGCGACTTTCATAATAACCCACCAGACAAAGTTGCTAGATTTGAACGGCAGTTCAAATTGATAGCTATTCTCATAAAGCTCACTTTTATTCTAATTAGGAATAATATTGTGATCCAAATATATTATTTGGATCAGCTATCCTCGACCAACAATCGGAAAAACATAGTTGGTCGAGTATATAATATACAATTATGTTTTTATTAGTATAAGCTTGTAAAAAATTAAAAAAAGAAAATAAAAAATAAAGGAATTATCCACATCTTCCAACAAGTGGTTGAGCTCCTGTTTGAACCAAGTTTGCTGAAATTCCTTTTGTATATTTAACTGTTACATTACCATAGTCAAAAGATGTTCCAGTTCCACCACAGGAAGTTGAAAGTGTCAATACTATCTGTTGTTCCTGGCCAACGTTAAATGTTGTATTGGTTGAATATGCAGTAAAACCATTACCGGTAATACTAGTAACTGTCAGCTTTTGAGGATCCATATTCTTCACAGTTAATGTTAAACTCGTACCTGATGCAGCATACTCAGTAACTGCAAGTGGAGATGTTCCTTTCCAATAGTTCTTACTTGTAGTTTCCAAGGCTGTTGATGCTCCGCTTGATTGGCTGCTTACTAAGTAAACAACTACAAGAGCAATAACTAAAACCACGGCAAGTATAACTAAATATTCTGTAGAAACTTGACCTTTTTTATTTAGCATTTTATATCACCGAGGAAATATCATGAATTAGTATTATAAATATTTCGATTTTAAAAAAATCTCCTATTCTGTTCGGAGATCACTCCTATCACAGACTTTTCCAGGGGTGTCAAAAACGGAAACATCGAAGTCTTTTTCAATGCAATCAAATGATTCTGGCGGTACTTTATCAAACTGTTCTTCAATTCTTGTTCTTTCAGCATTTTTTTCATGAAGGTCATTAGTTTCTTGCGTATCTATCCTTATCCACTCACATTCCGTTGCATTTTCAAATTCGTTTTGACATTGCACATACAGTTCAGTTTGTTTGTATATAGTTGTATATACGCCGCATCCATCATCTTTGTTTTCTGTTTTGAATCTATTTCCCCATATATGAAGTTTAACCTGTCCATCAACATCACATACTAGTTTCTTGTTCATGTTCTTCAATTCGCTAAATGTTTTTCCAGTTATATGTTCTTCCATTCCTTCTGTTTTATTTGAGACATTTTCAACTATATCTAGGACAGTACCGTTCTGTTCAACTTTTTGCTGACCAGACCCATTAATAAAAATAAATGTAACCAAAACCCCAAAAGCAAAAGCAAGCAAAACAAACAAGATACTGTTCTTTTCCATGCTTTAATTAAAACACAAAACTATAAAAATCCAAAAGTCGAATTATTTCTGTCGGTTGTTTTATGAAAAAAGGTCAAGTGAGTACGGAATTTTTGGTTATAATTACAATAATGTTTCTGCTTCTCTCAGTTGTTATCTATTTAGTTCAGGAACAAAAAACAAGTGTAGACAGAATAAAATCACAGAGTGATACTGACAATACAATTTCACAAATCGGGGCAGCTGCAGGTGATGTATACTCACAGGGTGAAGGAGCAAGGAGAAGGGTATTTGTCCAGATCCCTCCTGGTTATGATTTTGAAAAATCATTTGTTAGCAATAATCTAATTAACATTAATGTTGATGGGACTGACCATGCATTTACAACTGATTTTGAGGTTAGAGGTTCTCTTCCAGCTACTTATGGAGGGCACTGGATATGGGCTATTTCAGAGGGCAATAAAGTAAGAATAGGCTCAGTTATGTTTACAGTTGACAGGCAATCAATTTATCTTTTAATGGATAGGGGAGTGCAGGACGTTGAACAAATTACAATCCAAAATGTTTATGGCAAAGAAATCAATGGAACAATCAGTCTATTATGGGACGAGACCGATGTAACTGCACAAATAGATACAAATTCATTTACTTTAGCTGATGAGGAGACGCAAGTCGTGGCAATTACATTTACTTCAGGCCAATTGGCAGGTCTTTATTCTGGTGCTATGGTTATTGATGCAAGTTCTGACAATATTACAGAACGCCTTACTGTCCCAATTTCTATTGAGGTTTCATCAGGAGACCTCCCGCCACCTTTGACTATTGAGCCGGATTCATGGACAGAAAACGTGACAAATACATCAATATACCAAAAATCATTTGAAGTTTGTACAAATACCCAAACTTCTTTGCCAGGTGTGACATTTGCCCCATCTCCATCATCTCCAGGTGATTGGATTGGAAGCACAGATTCTCTTGGCCCGATGCAGCCTGGAACTTGTTTAGACAAAACATTTAGCTTAACTGTTCCGAACTCAACGTCTCCAGGGATATACACTGGATTTATTGTTGGAAACGGAAGTGAGGAAGCCAGCGATTCTATAAATCTTGTTTTCACAGTTCAGGCAAGTGAAGCAGATACAGAAGGACCAATAGTTAGTAATATATATCATTCACCAACTAATGTTTTCGTGTCCCAGCCATTCACAATTTATGCTACTGCTGACGATTCAACAAAAGGAAATAGTGATATAAAGAAATGTGAAATTGAACTGGACAATAGCGGTGTGTGGAACCAGATGAGTGCAGTTGACGGTTCTTTTAATTCGCCTGTTGAAGCAATTAGTTATAATTTTGGTGGCATATCACATGGCCACCACCAAATCAACATAAGATGTACTGATTCTCTAAATAATCTTGGAGCAGAATATGAGCACGATATTGCTATTCTTAAGAACATTCTATTTATTACAAAAGCTACTTGGTGGTCTTGGTCCGAGTTGAATTGGGATTTGTGGCTTTTATGGCATTCATCAAATGAAGGTTATGATTGGGATTTTGATATAGCCACTCAAAGCCAAGTAGT
>DATDTS010000076.1:0-3510 GCA_035290745.1 Candidatus Bilamarchaeaceae archaeon
TCAAATAGATATAGTTTGTGGAAAGCCTTTGCAGAATTTTTCAAACGGACAAAGATATGAAACAGTAATTAATGGAGAACTTTCACCACAATTGCCAATTTGCGGGGATGAAGAACCGGAACCTGAAGAACCTAGATGCGGAGACGGAATTATTAATCAGCAATCTGAACAGTGTGATGATGGAAATCTTATAACTGGCGATGGTTGTTCAAGTATATGCCAAGTTGAACAAGTAGTTTGCGAACATGATGTAGGTATAAGATTCACATATTCTAACGGTGATGGAACAGGAATAGCAGTAAGACCTTCAAATAATTCAACTGGATGGATTATGGGAAACCCGGCAAACTTGAGCAAAGGACAAAACTACACGATTAAATATTTCATTGACAATAAGATAGAAAACTCATCAAACTTCATACATGTTGTTGTTAAAGCCGACGATAAAACTCTTGCAAATTACAGTAATTCCATAAATGTCTTCCATAGCAAAGAAGTTTCCTTAGATATTTCAAATTTAAGTTTTTCAGAGCACAATATAACTGTTTTTGTTGAAAAGGTAAATGAAACAGATTGTAATATGTCTGATAATTTTGCTTTAAGAAAAGTATTGGTTTTTGCCCAGAATGTTTCTCAAAATCAATCTATTTGCGGCAATAGTATTTTAGAATCTGGAGAAATTTGCGATGATGGAAATCTTATAACTGGCGATGGTTGTTCGAGTATATGTCAGATTGAAGAAGAAAGAGAATGTGAAACAAACGCTGATTGTAATGATGGATTATTTTGTAATGGACAAGAGGCATGTGTTGACTTTGAATGTGTCTCTGGAACTTCGGTTAGCTGTTCTGCATTCAATCTTTCTGAGGTAAATATATGCACCAACAATCCAGATGGGAATCCAAGAACTTTAGATTTTGCTCCTGCTTTTACTTCAGTTTGTAATGAGGCGGCAGATTCTTGCACAACAAATCAAAGTAGTTTTACACATTCTTGCAATGTAAATATGTGTGGAGCAGAATGTGAGCTTGGACAAAGTCGATCAATAAGCTGTGGAACAGATGTTGGGGAATGTAGATCTGGATTGATAAATGTTCAATGTACTGCTAGTTGCACATGGGAAGATGAGATAGGAAAAGCTTGCATAGGAAAAGTTGATCCAAAATTAGAGATTTGCGATGGAAAAGATAATGATTGTGATGGAGAAACTGACGAAGGTCTTACAAACGGATTCAGCAGAATATCATATAGCTCAAGAAATACGGGAGATGTAGTTTCATTAGATGGATATCCTGTTAGTGGTGATAGAATAGATTTTTTCCACGGAAATATTTATGAGAACAATGGCCAGTTTTTCGGAGATGGAAGTGTGTATGCAAGAGCAACAACGGTCAATGGAACAAAAGTTCAGCTAAATATTTTGATTGATGTAACTAATCTTATTTCAGTTGATTGTGAGAAGATAGTATGGAGAAATTCTGGAAAAGGAACTTATTGGGTTAGTGGGCAAGGGACGCAGAAAGTTAAATATGACTATGTGGATGTAACTTACCACCTGTCCACAGGAAAGATGGACATTGTTGGTGTTGGTGATGTTGACTTTGAAATGAAGGATATTATAGACAATGGTTTTTGAGGAAATACCGACGATGGTCTTAGACTTCTTCTGATTTTCATCAAAAAAAAGTAATAACAAAATATGGTTTTTCGACGACAATAATGCTTAAATAGGGTACTACTATGAAATTAATAATATGGAAAAGACCAGATCTTCTAATTGGATTTCGGTAGTAATATTATTGACTTTATTGGTGAGTATTAGCTTTGCAAGTGCTATTACCGGCTCTATCGGAAACGCGAGAATGGTTTTATACCCAGAGGTAAATGGTTTTACCTACACGAAAATTGAGAAAAGCATTCTAGTAAAAAATGTTAATGACGAACCAATAAATGTAAGTCTTCAGGTTGATGAAAAAACAGCGGAATTTATAGAACTGATTGACAAAACATTTATTTTGGAAGAGGGGGAAGAAAAAAATGCGGAATTTATAGTAAAAGTAAAAGATGAAGGAAGATATGATGGAAAAATCGGTGTTTTTTTCGCCTCAACTGATCCAGAAAAGAAAACAGGAGTGGCATTATCTTCTACAGTTATAGTAATTGCAAAAAAAGATCAGGGAAATAACCAAGAAGAGGAAACCAACGAGGAAGAGGGAAGTGTAGAAACAGGAAAAACTTTTACTGAAACTGTTGAGGGTGTAAAAAGCTCTGTTCTTAGCCCTGTATTTTTGATTGGAAGTGTTTTTGTTTTACTGGCAATTCTTATAGTTTTGTTTGTTATGGCAAAAAGAAAAAAGAGTGGTAAAAGGAGGAAAAAAGTAAATGGAAAAAGGTCAAGGAGGAAGCGTTAATGAAAAAACCACTAGCAATTTTTGTAGTATTGGCATTTTTAGTTGTTGCCTTAGTTGGCAGTGTTTTGGCGGCAGATGTTGCTTATGTTGTAAGAAGCAGCGCTGATCCTGTTTTGAAAGCTGAAATAAGCAGCGCTGGTTTAACTTATGATGTGATTACGGAAGCAAATTTAACATCGACAAATTTTTCTAAATATAAAATACTTTTAGTCGGCAATGATAATTTTGTGAATTTCGAAAATATACCTGTTGAAAAGTATAATTCTCTTATCATGAATTCCTATCATTTTTATCAAAAAGGAATTTTCCAAATATCAGATTCGCAATGGGGATGGAGTTCTGCAAGGGGTTCTGCATCAAGCCCTACAAATGTAAGATTTAACACTCTTAATACAACATTGATTGAAGGAATTCCAGAATCTTTCAAGGCATATACTGTTCAAGACATAGATGTCAACACATATTACTTAAAGGGAAATAAAGCAACAGGAAGTAAAATGATGGTGCGTGTTGATAGCGGAATTAGTGGAAATGCTGTTATTGCACTTGCATATCCCGGAACAAAGTACTTGAATGGAAAAACAGGAAATGCTAGGAGCCTCTTCTTTGGAATTGTTGAGCCAAAATACTGGACAATACAATCAAGACAGCTTTTCAGAAATTCTCTTGATTGGGTTTTAATCGGGGAAGATAATGATTCTGATGGATTTTATACAGATAATGATTGTGATGATGCAAATGCTGCGGTAAATCCTAGTGAACTTGATTTGGAGTATGATGGAATTGATCAAGATTGTGATGGCGCTGATTTGGCAGATGTTGACTTTGATGCATATTGTTTAGCAGGTTATGTGATAGAAAATACTTTATTGCAATGTCCTAATGAAACCGGAGCTTTAGGAACAGATTGTAATGATGATGACCTATTGGAAAGTCCTGGAAGTTCAAACTTAAGCTTAAACTGTGTAAATGATGCTCCAATAATCTCAAGCATTCCAAGTTTTATCTTTAGAGAAACTCAAATAGTTACTTTGAATTTAAATGCCAATGATCCTGAAGGTGATGTCTTAAGCTATTCTATAAATGATTCAAAATTTGT
>DATDTS010000077.1:0-10366 GCA_035290745.1 Candidatus Bilamarchaeaceae archaeon
ATCCAAGAATTTGGAGCTATTAAACCACTAGATGAAATCGGGGGCACCTCTTCTGCAGGTGATTCTGCCTCAGAATGATTATGGTCTGTAACTACTTGAGCATCTGATGGCTTAACTTCAGCTCTGATGGGCGGGTTAGCACGTAAATATAAAAAAGTTAAAGCAAAAATCAAAACAGCAGCTGCCAAACTTATAACAGATTCAACCAAATGCCTTACTGGAGTCTTAGTAGTCATTGTTGTTACTGCATACTTTTCTTCTATTTTGTTTACCTCCAAGTCTTCAAACTCATTTGGCCGGCCTTTTTTGTAAGCAATATCTATTGCATCCAGAACTATGGTTTTTGGGATAAGTTCAGGTGGATAATCTACCAAAAGAGCTTTTTTCAATCTCCCAACATCACGTGCCCAGTCATAATATCTGCTCTCTTTGGCAAGTTTATGTGCTCGCCTTTTCGCATCCTTCCATATAGGTAACTGTTTTGTTCTCATAGGTTTTGACCTTTTACTTTATATTGTTGTTGAATATTATAACATATGTACCAAAATAGTTAAAAAAAGATGCTTTGAACTCATAAACATGATTGAGATTGATTGTTCCGAAGGTGAAGGTGGTGGCCAAATAATAAGAACCGCTCTTACATTATCTTCCATCACACAAAAACCAATTAGACTATTTAATATACGTGCAAAAAGACCAAATCCAGGACTTGCTGCCCAGCATTTAACGTGCGCAAGATCAGTAAGAAAGATCTGTCGTGGGCAATTGGAACATGATGAGCTTGGTAGTACTGATTTAATCTTTTACCCTGGCAAAATTGTTGGTGGCAAATATGATTTTAACATTGGAACCGCAGGTTCAGTGACTCTTGTTGCCCAAACAGTTATCCCAATACTTCTTTTTGCAGATAAACCAAGTGAAATCAAGATAATTGGAGGAACCCATGTAATGAAATCACCTGGCTATGATTATTTTGAACATGTTTTTATTCCTGCAATAAATTCAATTGGTGCGAAGGTCTCTTCCAAACTGATTAAATCTGGTTTTTACCCATCAGGTGGTGGAGAAATTAGCATCACTATTGCTCCTTCAACATTATCATCAAAAACAACTTGGGAATCAGCTGCACAAACAAGGGCAATAATCCGTTTATCCAATATTCCATTATTGGTTGCAATCAGAGAGAAAAAAATATTTCTTAACAATAATATCACATGGGTCAATGTAATTGAAGAAAAAACAAGAGACCCTGCAAATTCTGTCACTGTGTTTAACGGATTTCGCGGAAGTTATGTTCTTGGTGAAAAAGGAAAGCGGGCCGAGGTTGTTGCACAAGAATCAGTAAATGAGCTTAATCACGAGTCCCAAGTTGATAAACATCTTGCAGACCAGATTCTTTTATATTTGTGTTTAGCCTCTGGTAACTCTAGTTTTTCCACCAGCCAAATAACTGATCATTTTAAATCAAACGGATCTATCATCCAAAAATTCCTTGATAAAAAAATAGATTTTTCAGATAATCTAGTCAGAATTTCATGTGAAATTCGGCACGGATCCTAATTTACACATATCCCGATTGACCTACGGTCAATGGGCACATGGAACTTTGTTCCATCGTGTTGAACGAAAGCTCTTCGTTCAAATCATGATTTTTGTATCTCTTTTACTGAACTTATTTCACCATTCTTAGCTATTTCAACTTCATATTTAACATTTGTGTTGTTTGCATCCCATGTAACTACCCAAGTATCATTTTTTTCGTTTACAGAAGGAATAGAATTCGGATTATCTTCAAGATATGTGTTTATTTTTTCAGTTCCGTCAAATGTATGTGATGCAATTATCGCTTCTTCTGGGAATGCAATTACGCATCTTTCACCTTTTTTACATACTTTGCATCCTGATGTTATATACTCTGGTGCCTGTGATACAAAATTCTGGTTAGGGTAACTATAATATATATGCGTCCTTATTGGACATTTTGTCTGAGCATTTTGAGTAACCTTAGTTTTTATTTCGTAATATTTTTCATTCCCGTCATTTTTTTCATTTACATAAATGATCTCAATATCAGCATTAGGATACTTAGCGTCAAGATCATCTTTCACAAATTCAATCGCATTTCTCTGCTCTGAATCTTTCTTAAAAAAAGTAATTAAACTAATCATAAGCAGGACAAAAACTGCAAGCAATACTATAATTTTTGTTTCTTTGTAATTTATCATCATTTATCTATAAACTCTAGAATTTTTATTCTTTGCTCTCTTCTGCTGAAAGGATTGCTTCGGCTATATCACCATTTGCGTTCTTTAGAAGTTCTATTGCCCTTTCTCTGTCACAATTTGCATTTTCCATAATCAGTTTAATATCTTCTTCTTTTATTCTTTCTTCCTTTGATACAATTCCTGCTATTTGGTATGATTTCTGCCCTTGCATTGTTATTTCAGTTACCTGGGGAGAACTAATAATAATATTCTCGTTTTCAGTTTCAATTATTACTCTATTCGCGTTTATTTCATTAGAATTGATGCCCATCTGTTTCATCAATTTTTGCATCTGACGCGGATCCATATTCGGCATCATGAATATCTCCTAATTAAATGTCTCCTTTCTTTCTGTTTTCCTTATTTCAAATCTTCTCATACTAGTGATCTGTTTTAGTTTTCCGAATATCTTTGGTGAAAATTTTTCATATAGGATCTCTTTCATAGCTTCCTCAAATGTCAAGTCCTTTAATAAATTTAGAATTTCCTCAATAATCTTTTTACCAAGATTCTTTTTTGTAGTTGCACTGATTCTTCCGGTTGTAACTGCTATTGCCTTAACTCTCAAAACCTCGCCATCTTTTGTTTTCACGTCTACTACGTAATGCCCCAATGTTTTTCCTCTTCTTGCAAAAGTTTTCATATATGCTGAAGAAACACTATGTCCGATCAACTTTGTTTTTGCAGTTGTTGGTCCAACCTCGCAAACTCTGAGTTGAACTCTAGTAAATGCTGCCATTTGACTTCTGCTTGAAGTTAATGAGGATAAGTTTACAGTTATTATCCTATTCATAAGTTGCTTCTCATCAGTTGCTACTATTTCACAAACCTCTGAGTTATCGAATGTAGAGGGAGCCTCTACTCTAAACCACTTTTTTGTTTTCCACTTATCAACCACTTTTGTTCTTTTAGCCATAAATATGCCACCACATCATTAGATTATTCTTAGTTGTCACAAGCCATCACTTTGCCAAAAGCACTGCAGACTCCGGATCGTATTTCCAGTCTTTTGGTAGTCCCCCTTTCTTTATGTAATATTTTGCAAGTCTGTTTATTTTTGATTCTATGTGTGATAACTTTGTCTTATTGTGAACGTCTTTTTTGTTTGATTTCATATGGTTTCTCAGTCTCACTGCTTTTTTTATTAAGGTTAAAATGTCTTCAGGGTATTCAGAAGCCAACCCCTCTTTTTTAAGAAATTTTCCTAATGGCATTCCAATTAGGCGGCTTGCATTTGGAACACAATATATATCTCTTAAGATCCTTCCTATTTTAGATTTTGGTTCCCCTTCTTTTGCAAGTTTCGTTACAATCTCTTTTACTTCTTCTAGACTCAGTTCCGCCCAACCTGGGTGTGTTTTACTTTTTGGCCTTTTTGTACCAGATTTTCCTCTTTTTTTTGAATGTAATCTTGCTATAAAATCACCTAATTAATATTTAATGATATCTCTCACATGTTGAGATTCTCAGAATTTATTTTTTTTAAAATACCTCGAGAGTTTCAAGAGAGAGTTATATCTATGTGATAGTTTGTTTTTTAAGCTTTTGCTTTCGCCAAATGTATATTTATACCCTTCAGGAATAAATATCGAATCATAGCCAAATCCTTGTTTTCCCCTTTCATTTACTGCTATTTTGCCCTTGCATACGCCAAAAAAAGTTTTTATCCTGGTTCCGTCATTAAATGCAATACATGTTCTAAATTCGGCACCTCTTTTTTTGATTCCTTTCAGCAATTTCAGGATTCCTTTGTTCCCTATTTTTTTGAATACCCAACCAGAGTAGGTTCCTGGAAAACCATTAAGACTTTTGATAAATAATCCAGTATCTTCAACAAAAACAGGTTTTTTTATCTTTGTATACGCCACTTTAACAGCTTCAATTGCTATTTCTTCCAAGCTATCTGATCTTATTTCGATATGGTTAAATTCAAATCTTTTGACATTACCAATTATCTCTTTGGCTTCCCTATACTTATTTTTGTTGCTTGTTGCAAAATAAACCTGCATGTTTGGATAGGTGTATCTAGTTATTTAAATTTATCTTTAGAAGTTGTATAATACTACCTATAGGGGGCTTTTATGGTTAAAAAGAAATCAGAGAAAACAACCAAAAAACAAGTTGAGAACAAACCTAAGGATAAGACACAAGATCAAAAGGAAGCAGATACAAAAGTAAAGGAGCTTGAGCAATTAATTTTTTCAATAAAGTTTTATCCTGTTGCAGTTTCTAAAGAGGCAAAGGAGACTTCCGTAAAAAAGATTATTGAGGAATATAACCTTGGTAACGATAATGTAAAACAACTCATTCTTTATATGATTCACGAACATATCTCTCAGGTTGCAGACCTTAAGATTATGCATAATTTTGATTTTTTTAGAAAGAAATTCCCAAATCTTGAACCGCTCCAAACTCGTTTGAATGTTTATAGGTCAATGTTTAATTATAATTTTTCAATTGAGGGATTATGTGAACTTGTTTCTTTGTTGGGAAGATTGTCTGGTGATGATGCGGCAAAACTTTTGACATACCATTTTACCTACCTCGCATTTGTAGAAACCGATTCCACAAACATACTAAAGAATGCAGTTATTGATTCACTTGGAGATTCAAATTCCGTTTATGCATTTGAATCTCTTATTTCATATGCTAAATATTCAGATAATGAAAGGCTTTTGCAGAGGGTTGGGGCGTCTCTTTCTAAATGGTCAGATAAAGTAGATTCTCTTAATCTTTCAGAAGAAAAAAAGAATGAGATCATCACAAATCTGGCAAGCGTTACATTACCAAATTTTAAGGAGAACCACTACAGGTAGAAGGTAAGTATGGAGATTCATTTTTTAGGTACTAACGGCTGGTTTGATACAAAGGTTGGCGAAACTCCATGCATTCTGATTGATGCAAAAGAGGCTTACATAATTCTCGATGCTGGTAACTCATTTAGAAAAGTTGATAAACACATTAAGGATACTAAAAAGCCAATTTATCTTTTTTTAAGTCATTTTCATCTTGATCATACTAATGGCCTTCACATATTATTGAAATTTAATTTTACACAAGGTTTAACTATTTTTGGCCAACCTGGTACAAAAGATATTTTAGACAAGCTTATTGCAAAGCCATTTTCCTCTCCACTGACTCTTGTAAACAAAAAATTTCCGATTAGGGTTAAGGATTTAACTGAAGGAAAACATACTATTGGAGATCTGGTTTTTGAATGTAAATCTTTGGTTCATGCTGATCCATGTTTTGGCTACTCATTTTTCTTAGAAGGTAAGAAAGTGACTTATTGCACTGATACAGGAACGTGTGACAATCTTGTTGATTTAGCAAGTAATTCTGATGTTTTTATTACTGAATGCAGCTGGAAGAAGCAAAATCAATACCCAAGTTGGCCACATCTTGCCCCTGAAGATGCTGCAGAAGCAGCTAAAAAAGCAGATGTGAAAAAACTATTTTTGACTCATTTTGTTCCAACTGAATATCCAAACATTAAGGATAGAAAAGATGCTGAAAAGAGGGCTAGGAAAATATTTCCAAATACAATTGCCGCCAGAGATGATCTTATTGTAAGGGTCTAATAACTTGTTCTAAAAAATCTTTTGAGGGAAAAAACCAATAACAACAAAAATTCTCGGTTATGAGAAAGGTATTAGCAGAGGCAGGTACTTATAATTGACAGCCAACAAATGGCGCCAAGCGCCATAGTTTTTGTTGTGGATTAATCAACCGTAAATTTATATATTATATGTTCTAGCGGTAAGCCCCAATATTCAGGCTGGTCGTTAACAAGTGCCTTAAATCATCAATTCCAATATGGCCATTAGTTATTCCTAAATATTCCTCAGCAGCCCTAACAATATCATCATTTTCAGTTGCAGCTCTTCTTGCCTTTTCTACAGCCTGGATGTTTGCTCTAACAAGAGTATCAGAATCATCTTTTAACAAGTTAAATCTTTTTCCATGGCTTAATAGCATTCTTTCATATTGTATGTTCAGAATTCTTTGTAATGCCTTCAGATGTTCAGTCACATTCTCTGCATATAAAACAGATGTTTTCCACATGTTTGTTGTTACAACCAAATCCCCAATTATCAAACAACCGTCAGGAAGTAAAAAACCGACCATTGTTGTATGGCCACTTATATCAACTGTCTGAATTCCAAAATCATCAGTTCCTGGTTTTATCGTTTTATACCCATCTGAAGGAGTTTGTATTGGTAATTCTCCCCTCCTTTTTTGATCAAATATTAGCGGGTCTGGTAAAAAGACATGGGGTTGTGTTTCAATGCTTTGTGCCAGCGGAACAGAAACGCCCACGTGATCAATGTGATGATGGGTAGCATATATTGCTCTGACTAAAAGTCCTGTTTCTTTTACTATGGACCCTATCTGAGAAACTCTACCTAAAAAAACACCGGATAAATCCCCATTTTTTTGTGGCATTCCTTCCTCTATTGCCCTAACTAATCTCATCAAAAACTGTGACCTTGACTCTCGCTCTCTAAGAATTGAACTAAGTTCTCTTGATTCTGCTGCAATCTCTGCTGTTACAATTCCTGCTATTTTTCTGTTAAACTCCCCTTCAACTTCTTTGCCAGTTCCAGGGTCTATAATAATACAATCCGGTTTTTCAGGATCAGGAAGAAAGACAAATCCTCTTGCCCACCCACCATTTATTACGTATGTTCTGTCCGTTATTCTTTCAAGTAGTGGGTTTGCTTGTAATCTTTTTTGAACAGTATTTGTTTGTCTCCGAGTTCTTAACATTTTGATTCCTCTTCACTAGAACTAATAAATATGAAATAATTAGCCTTTCTTCTTAAACTTCAACGACACAGAATTAATACAGTATCTTTTTCCAGTTGGATTTGGACCATCATCAAAAACATGACCTAAATGACCTCCACATTTTTTACACAATACTTCAACTCTCATCATACCATAGCTTGTGTCTTTCTTAAGTTCTATCTTACTCTTTGATACGACCTCCCAGAAACTTGGCCATCCACAACTAGAATCAAATTTATTATCTGATGAAAATAATTCATTTCCACACGCAGCACATGTGTACATTCCATTTTCTTTATGCTTTACGTATTCACCGCTGAAAGGAAGTTCAGTTCCTTTTTCTCTTAAAACTTCGTATTGTTTTTGTGTAAGAAGGTCTTTCCATTCATTATCCGTCTTTTTAACTTGTTTCCCCATCTCAACACCTAACTATATGTTAAAAGAGTGCTGCATTGTCCAGGTTCCTCAAAGAAGCCTGAAATAAATAGCTTCAAATAACCCAGGTAAGGAATTCTCATTAATACTTTTCCTCTTAGATCTTTTGCAGGTTTGTTTCCTGCCTGAAAGCCGTTATCATAAACCTGTACGTCAAAAATTGGGTTGTTATCTCCCTTCGTGATATAATATTTGTCTTCACCAACATTTATTATAAACTGAGTTCGATGTACGATATCTCCAATCATAGAATAGACATCCTCTTTAGCTGGTTGATAAACAACTGTATCTCCTTCGGTGTTAATGCTGTAGTTTTGTCCTTTGAATTCAAATTCATTAACGCATGGTGAAGAAAGCACACCGTTTTTAGTTTTTAAGCTACAAGTTGAATAAAAAAAAGTTACTGGTCCTTTTTTCTCTGAAAAGACCTTTGGATTCTCATAGAATTCCTTGCATAATATATTATTGCTAATAAGTAACTCCCCTTTTTTGCTAAGTCCAAGGCATTGGGAATAAAGTGAGCCTTTTATTTCTTCACCTTTATTAGTCGTTATTATCTCATTTGAAAAACTTTCAAACTCAGCGTTTGTCATATTTATTTCTATTGCTTTTATTGGTGATCCTTGAACAATAACAAAGTCCCCTCTTTGTAGATTGGGTAGCATGCTACAGGATACTACCGCTGAAATCGGGCTGGAAGTGTTTAAGATAAATGAAAGGAACAACCAGAATCCAAGAGCAACACCAAAAGCGATTAAAGTATCAACAACCTCATTCTTCCATCCATGTTTCTTTGCACCTTCTTTTACCTCTACTCCTACAAGAAGAAAGATTTCTATTGCAATGAGAATGCCAAAAATAATATTGTTGGTTAAGATAAAAAGCAAAAGAGTACCTAAGATTATAGCTAATTGTATATATCCCTTTTGGATTTTATTGTACAGCATATCGGAACCTATTTCTTAAAGTTGCTTGAAAATTTGTTTACCTCTGTCTTAAGTTCTTCGATCACTTTTTCTATTAATTTTGAAGGCTCGCCTTTTTTTGTTTTTACAAATAGCTTTTGAGTTCCTAAAAGCGGATGTTCAACAGTGCACGCAGCAAACTCAACATCTTTGATTCCATTTAATTTTTCTACAATTAACTTAAGCACTATAACGTCTACATCCTTTAGTCTTATCTCTAATTGTTTATCTTCATTTTTTGTTACTTCCATCTCCATGGAAATCACTCCACCTAGTTGTTATATCAAATTTATTATATCCTAATACTTTATAAAAGCCATAGTTGATAGAAATATTATGAAGTTGCCGTTATTAGTGCTTTGTATAGACAGGGACAATGATCTTTTTGAAAAGGCAGGTGTTTCTGGGCCCATTATTGGAAGTGCAAATAACATAAAGGCAGCTACTAAACTTGCTTTGGTTGACCCTGAAGACCCTGATTCAAATGCGATTTTTTATGCAGTAAAAATATTTGACAAGCTTAAGAAAGAGGGTGTACCTGCTGAAATTGCAACTTTGACTGGAGATAAAAATATTGGGTATGATTCAGACCGGGAAATTAGCTTCCAGCTTGATAAGATTGTCCGTGAGTTTCATGCAACCTCCTGCATCTTGGTTTCAGACGGTGCCTCTGATGAAGAAATAATCCCTATAATAAAGTCAAGACTTAAGATTGATTCTACAAAGATAGTTTTTATAAAACAGGCAAAAGAATTGGAAAAGACATATTTTGTGTTATTAGAAAAGCTTAAGGACCCACATTACTCCCGTCCAATTTTGGGTATTCCAGCCCTTTTGCTTTTGATATTTGGTTCTGCTCGAATGCTTGGTTTAGGTATAGATATTATTGCTTTAACTCTTTCTCTTCTGATATTTCTAAAGCTTGCTGGGATAGACAGGTTTGTTTTTAATCTTCTTCGTGAGTTTCGCTTTTCTATTGAAAAATCCAGCTGGATTAGTTTTGTAAGTGCCATGGCATTATTTTTAACTGCTTTAATAATCTTTTACCAGTCCTTTTTTGATGGAATTGTAAAAGGTTTCGGTGAAGAGAAGTTAATTGCATATGTTATTAGAAACACGAGTCTTTTATTTTTGTTCTCATTTATCCTTATATTGGTTGGCAAGTCAATTGATGCATTATCTGAAAAAAGAAAGTTCGTTATTACTAAATACTCTCTTTATGCAGTTGCGTTAACACTTGCTTTTTTAGTATTAAAGGTTGGCAGCGATTGGGTTCTTAACATGGAGCCACCATATGTTGCATTCTCAGACTTTTTGTTAACTCTTGTGCTTTCAATTTTTGTTGGATATTCAAGCACATATGTAATTAGAGAGATACGTAATGATATGGTGAACAAATTGAAACTTGAGGGAAAAGAGGTTATAAACCAGCACGGCACATATCTTGGAAAGGTTGTTGGAGTAAGTACAAGCGACTCTTCTTTAGTTGTTCATACAATATTTGACAAAAAATATTTCATTCCATTTAACACAATTGCATCAATTGGGGAGAATATTGTGACTAAAGCCGAAAGTTAATTTGGTGAGGCCTTTTTTTATCTAAATAACCTGAATTCGCCAGTTTGGACTGGCGCACGGAAAAATAGGCGAACAAAAAGAAAAATTAAGGATTGGAAAGCGATTAGATCTTGGCCATTAGCAATTGGCTATTAGCCACAGGCTACCAGCTAAAAGCTACCAGCTAAAAAATCAGGCCAACAATCGAACGCCATCTCCAAACCCCAGAGGCGAAGTCAAGTAAATAACAAGCAAATTCAGGGCTTTGGCGTAGAGTTAGAATCGTTGACAGGAGTACAATATCCTGCAGCATCTGCTACTTCATCAGCATCCTGGTATTGGCATTCGTAACCA
>DATDTS010000078.1:0-6044 GCA_035290745.1 Candidatus Bilamarchaeaceae archaeon
ATGGGAATGAGCAAAAAAGACATGGCAAGAAGGCATTCTAATTTGAAATCAAAATTGGCTGAATTAGAAGAAAAGGCAAGAATGGATCCGTTAAAGAAAAACAAGGCGTTACATGATGAGATTGCACAGTTGAAAAAGAAACTTGCAGAATAATTAATAAACCAAATCCAGCATAAAACATAAAACGACACATTTAAATACTATTCTTGCCATTACTAATAACTAATATGGTTACTTCAACGAGAGTTAGTACTCCTTCAAGCAGACGTACTCAACTAAGAGAGTTAATTAGAGACAAACCTTTTGCTAGGGCACACCAGTTAGAAAGCTTTTTACGAGCAGGTATAAGGGAAGGCGTACTGGGAGTTATTGCTGTTCCTCAAGTGGCTGATCAAGTTCTTCAAAATACTGATAGATTAACTGATGAAACCCTTAGATTGCCAAATATGGTTGCTGCATTGAAAGATCGTGTTTATAGAGATTTAGAAGATACCATGTCTGAGATGTCTGAGACCGCAAGATCAAGACTTGTTAGTAAGTTAACAGAGGAATATTCAGAAGAATTTCTTGAAAGCAGACATGGTGATGCTACCCTGGCTGAACTGTTTGTCCAACAAGCGCATGTTAATGTTCTTGCTGAAGTTTTAGTTACAGAAATACTTTATGGTACTAGTCAAGGAGAAAGTAATGCAAAGGATAACTTTGAGCAGTTTGTAGTAGAAACACTTAGATCCAGCTTAAGACAACTAGGAGTTTTTGATGGCATACTTGAAGCTACTCTTGCACCTTTTATTGAAGCACTTAGTTTTACTGAGTTGTATGCACAGTGCCGTGAAGTGGTTACAAGAAAAATTGAAGCTACTGATAAATCTTTTCAATCTGGTTTAGAGACTAGCATTTACGAAGCTGCAGGTAGTATATTTCCTGATCCTGCAATGAGACGTAGTAATGCTGGAAGAATAAAGAATGTCGTTATAGGAAAACTTACTGAAACTGCTGGATCTATATCATTAGCAGTATTTGCAGAAATAAGAAAACTTTTGGCTGGAAGTGAAGCAACAGTACCTAAACCAGCTGCTCTATCGCCTACAGCACAACTTTTAGGTTCAACTGCAGAATCAGCTCCTGAAATGCCAATGACAACATCTGGTTTGGGAGAGAGTTGGAGAGATTTGGCTCCTACAGATGATGACTTGTTTAGAAGAGGGGGAAAAGAACCTCCTAAAAAAAGAGAATATTCTATAGAAGAGATTACACCAGGTATAGAACGAACGATAAGAACCTTTATTGCGCATGCAAAAGAACAATTAACCCCTACAAATGCAAGAAGTCATAGAGAGATAATACAAAGTTTGGATGTTCCTTTAAGAAATGCTATGAAAGATGCAGCTAGAGAATTAGTTACAAATGGCATAACTGTTGATTATGAAACCTTCTACAATGCTTTCTATTCTGCAGTTTATGTTGACCTTCCTAAACCTGGCAGAAGAACTGAACGGATAAATGTTTTAGGTACTGTTGAGAATCATTGCTATCCTAGCACACCTGTAAAGGAATTTATGAGATCACAAATAACGCCTATTTTAGAAGGTGGAAATGGTGGGGGTTCTCGATGATTGTTCTACAAAGAAGTACAATAACCTCTGCATATACCTTACATACGTCTAGCAAAGGAGCAGCTGCAAGAGTGTTTAAAAAGGCAGACTCACCTCTAGCAGATTCTCTAGTCAGAACAATTAATGGTGAAGTAAATATTCCTGAACTTAATAGAACTGCTGCTAGAATGTTTGATGCCCATATGCAAGGTGCAAAACGAGGATCTGAAACAAGAATTACCGGTTTATTCAGAACTAGGATACAAGAACTTGTAAGTTCCATAGTTGGTAGCAACATTGCAATGCGAAATACTGCAATATCCGTTTTTGAAAATGAAGTATCAAACTTATATAGAATAGCAACTGATCTTTCCCTATCAATAAAAGAAAGGATGGACAAAATAAATGATGCAATTGCAAATGGTATTCAAGCAATAACTGGCCCCGCCGTATTTAAAGCAGCTCTAGAACATGCTAGAGAACATTTTCATGTTTATGATATTTTAGGTCAAGTATCCTTAGAATTTGAAACTGCTGCAGAAACTGCAAGAAGAGCAACAGTTGATGAATTATCCAGAAGCATATCTAGTTCTGTAGATACTTCTTTATCAAAGCTTTATGATACTGAAAAACCATTCGGAAAGGCAATTGCCTTACTAGTTAAACCTGAGGTTGATGCTGTTAAAATTGCCGAAGCCGTGGTTGATGAAATTTGCTATTCATTCCCTTCAGCAACAACAATTCTTGCTGATCATGAAAATACTGGAACAAGATTGGCGGCAAGGTTTGTTAGGCCAGGTGTTGAACCAGAAGCATTATTTCAGCAATTAAATCAAATGTTTGACGGATGGACAACTGAAAGAGTAGATACTGAAACCATAGCAAGAGTTGTGGATGAAATGGCTGCTGGATTAAAACATCTTGATAGTCAATCCAATGGCAACATTTCAATAAATAACAAAATCTGGTATGCTTATGTTGCAACAGAGATTTTTAGGCTAAAGCTTCAAATTAGGTTGGCAGCATATGGAACTGGTAAACCATCAGATCAAAAAGCAGCAAAAGAATTTCTTAGCGCTATGGTTAGCTCAGGATCATTTGATGTTGCTGAATTTCAAAAAAGACTCCCGGTTGTATACGCAGCACTTGTAGGGTATTTAACTAATGGAAAAACAGGGCAGGCTAGGCAAAGTGAAGCAATGAGAATTTATGATGGCAAATTAATGGAGGTCAAAAGCCTCATAAGAGTTGTCGATATCTTAAGAAAAGATGTTGAAACAGGACAAACTGCTCGTATATTGGATACAACAATAAAAAGAGAGAGGTATGCGGTTATGGGCGGGCTTTTGGTTACTTATCATGACGACCTTTCTAATGTTGAGATGAGGTTGCAACGTGCTAGTCCGAGTTAGAAAACCACCAGAAGGGTCTAGGAAATTTGTATTCAAAGGGGATGAGGCAGTAGTAAGAAAATTAACTTCTGGTGAATATGAAGGAATGGCTGAAAGGGTACAAGGATTTGAATTAATAAGAGGAACTGCTGTTTCATTTGACTTGTCGTGCGATGGAAGGAATATCTCAAGAATAGGGTCAACTGAATTGACGTATCATATATTAAAATTTGCGAGTTTGGTTCTAGCAAAAGCAATTTTTCCTTATAACTTCATAAATGCAAGAGAATTAAGATTGTATAAGGAACGAAAATGCAGTTTCTCAGCAATGTATTCTGATTTTATTGAAGATGAAAATGGAGTAAATAAAAGAAGAAGAAAGTTTATGGACAGATTTTATACCCAGGCTAGAACAATGGATGCTGAATGCGAAAGAAGCAAATTTGGAAGGGAAGAACAAGGAATGAATCCTGAGTTAGGTAGAATAATTGAGAAAATAGAGCGAGCAGGATTAGTTATTCCCTATCCTGAGGCCAATTATCAAATTTCAAATGGGCAAACTGTTTTTTTGGAGATTAAGGAAATAAAGATAGACAAGGTGCTTGGAGAGAGTGATAATTCTCATGAAAAAACATTAGAGGTAATACAGATGCTCGCAAAAATATATGCACTTGCAATAAAAAGATGGGCAGGGAGAAAACCGGAATCAAATTACAACGAGATCCCATTTCATGAATTGGAATTTGCAGTAACAGAATTGTTTAAAAGAGAAATAGGAATTGCACTTAGGGTTTTAAGGGAAGAACACGAAGTTGTACATAGGCCTTTTGACAATTTAATAATCTTAGCTGGATGTAAAGCAGAAACAGTAATTCGTGAAGCAGCAAGATTAAGAACTAATGATCCAACAAATTGGGATGAAGTACTTGCTTTTTGAATGGTGATCTTCAATGCTATTAAGGAGAAATAAGAGGGGATCAGATAGAAAAAATAGGCTGTTATACCCTTTGATTACTTTATTAGCACCATTGTTACCATCAGATAATTATGTACGCCCTCAACCAACAATAGAACTAAGGGCAGAGGGCGAATTCTTTTCACTTTATAGCGAGGAGGAAAGAAAAATGTTTTTAGATAAGTTAAATGACATAATTGCAAGAATTAGTAGAAGATATGACATAACCCAAGTTTTTATATCAATACCTAATACTCCTTGTATTGGTGATATACATACAGATGCTATGACTGGATTTTTATTAAATGGAGAAGGAGAAAAAGGATTGTTATTGTGTTTTGCATTTTTAACAAGCCCAGACCAAGATAAATCACCAAGAGAATATTGGATGGATGAATGGGGAAGGATTTTTGGACATGAATATAGGCATGTGTTAGATTACCAAGAGCTTGGTGCAGACCCTTTTATAGATGACCCATATCCATATCTTGATGCTTTAAGGGTAGTAGCAAAGGCGGAAAACATAAGTGTTGGTTTTGTAGAAACACAGAATGTTCAGATTGCAAGAATAGTTATGCAAGCAATGCAAGAGCTTAGGGTTTTAATGAAAGCACTGAAAAGTGAACCACACGATGATATTCAAAAAAGGTTTATCTCTTTATCTAGCCACATAGATGATCTAAAAAGAGACGGAAGATTTGTGGATATTTTATTAGGGGACATTATAACAGGATATATTTTAAATAACGAAGAGTTTAGACGTGTTATGGGAATAGAAAAAAGAGAAGACCTCACAGAAGCACATGCAAAATTCAGGGATGCCGTTGTGGAATTAAAACAGCACGCAATGATCCGCGGGTTATATGAAGAAATGAACGCATATGCAAAACTTGCAGAAAAAGAAGGCTACAGGATGATTGGAACTTGGCAATAACAAGTTCCAATATTTGAAAATTTAATTTTCAAATGAAAGAATAATTCTTAATAATACTCTTATTATAGGTTATATTATGGATATCAAAGATTACCCTACTGATTATCAAAATATTGGATTCCAGTCAACAAAAATTGCTGAGGCAATTGATCTGATCAAAAAAATGCGGGAAGAAAAAGTAACAGTCTTTCTTTCATTTACGTCAAATATGGTTGCATCTGGCCTAAGGGGAATTTTCAAGGAGATGTGCAGAAAAAAACTTGTTGATGTGATTATTACAGCTGGTGGAAGCATTGACCATGATTTGATAAAAACATATTTGCCTTATAGAATTGGTGATTTCTCAATGGATGATAAAAAACTCCATGAAAAAGGAACAAATAGAATTGGGAATATACTAGTTGAAAATAAATGTTATGAAGAACTCGAAAGAAGAATGCAACCAATATTCCAGAAATTTAAAGGGCAAAGGATATCACCAAGTGAATTGTGCGAAGAAATAGGAAAGGCACTTGACAAAACATCATTTTTATATTGGGCAGAGAAAAACAAAATCCCTGTTTTTTGCCCTGGAATTACTGATTCAGCAATTGGTTTGCAAACCTATTTTTATAAACAAAAAGATAAGGAGTTTGGAATTGATGTAACTAAAGACATGAGCAAGCTAGCGCAGATTGTGCTTGAAGCGGATAAAACTGGAGGAATAGTACTTGGTGGAGGAATTTCAAAGCATCATACTATTGGAGTAAACATATTGCGTGGTGGATTGAACTATGCAGTTTATGTAACAACTGCTTCGCCATGGGATGGATCATTGTCAGGTGCAAGAACAAATGAGGCAATTTCATGGGGAAAAATAGCTGAGAATTCGAGTTCAGTAACAGTTGATTGCGATGCAACAATTGCATTCCCGCTAATTTATAAATTTATTTAGCAACAATTAACTAGGCTAAAAAAGGCCTGAAGGTATTAAAATGCAATATGCAAAAAGTCTGGTTTTGTTGATCATTTTACTAGGAATAAGTTCTGCACCAATTGATCTTTTGGCTCTTCAAGCAAATATTTACCAAAATGGCACGCCATTAGATAGTGGAAATGTTTCTGTTCTTATTTATGATAGTGCAAGCGGTGGGTCACTTATATGGAACCAGACTTATCCAAATAACATT
>DATDTS010000079.1:0-13679 GCA_035290745.1 Candidatus Bilamarchaeaceae archaeon
AGAGGCAGTGCAGCTGAAAATAAGCCCTGTTCGGGTGGTCATCGAAAACAAGAAAGTCGTTCTTGTTGATGACAGCATTGTGCGTGGAACAACCCTAAGAGAGATTGTTGCTCTCGTAAGAAAGGCGGGCGCAAAGGAGATTCATTTGCGGATTACCTGTCCTCCGATTAAAGCTCCATGTTATTATGGTGTAGATATGAAAACGTATGAAGAATTAATAGCAAACAACAAAACAATAGATGAAATAAAAAAATACCTTGGTGCAGATAGTTTAGGATATTTGTCAATAGAGGGATTGAAAAGAGCAATATACAAAGAGGTTTGTACTGGTTGTTTGAATCAGGATTACCCAACCCAATACGGGCGGGAAAAGAGAGATGCTGCTCAGAGACAGGTGGTGTAAATGGCTGTTGTTGAGTTCGAATATGCGGAACTGAAGGAGGGAGTTAACCTTACAAAAGAGAAGATGGTTGATATACTCAACAACCTCGGGGCTCCTGCAGAGGTTGTCGGGGAGAGAATTGTATTGGAACTCACACCAAACAGACCAGACTGGTTTTCAAAAGAAGGGATATTGAGGTCGATGAGGGCGTACTGCAACGGAACACTGAATGAGTACAAGATCAGAAAAAAATCAGGATACGTGTTGAACGTTGGGAATGTTCCGATACGGCAGTGCGCCGCATGGGCAGTCGTCAGGAACCTCAAATTTAATGACCAGAAGATACGGGACATCGTACTTCTTCAGGATAAACTTAATGCAACCCTTGGAAGGAGGGGGAAACGATTTGGAATTGGGTTTTACCCTCTCCAAAATATTGAATTCCCGATAAGATATACCCTTATGAAACCAGAAAAAATAGTTTATTGGCCGCTTAATTATCCAAGAGTCGCAAGCGCTTCTGAGATACTTGAAAACCACCCAAAAGGGAAGGAATTTGGCCATTTGCTGAAAGGGCAAAAGGAATATCCAGTATATGTTGATGGGAAAGACAGGATAATGTGCCTTATTCCAATTGTAAATTCGGCAGAAACTGGAAAGGTTGATGAAAAAACAACTGAGGTCCTCGTTGAGGTTACAGGAACACACCAGGAAGCAGTCAATGCCGCACTTAACATAATCTGTTGCAGCCTGATAGACGCCGGAGGGGGTGTGGAGTCAATGGAACTGCACGCTGGAAAAAGAAAATGGGACAGCCCAGATTTGAAAGAAACGAAAATAAAACTTGATGTTGCTTATGCGAGCCGCCTTCTTGGGGTTGTGTTCAGCAAAGGGGAGATAAAGAAATTACTTAGGAAAATGGGGTATCGAGTTGATGAACGATTTGTTTATGTGCCCCCTTATAGGGCGGATGTTCTGCATTTTGTTGATGTGATAGAGGACATTGCTATTGCATATGGATATAATAAGTTTGAAGTCACACTGCCTAATTTTTTTAGCAAGGGAAAGGTAGAATATTGCTACCAGGACGTGCATTCTATTTTAAGAGGAATGGGATTCACCGAAGTAAAAACGTTTATATTGTCTAGTGAAAAGAGAATGGATCTCGTAAGTGAAGAAAAGAGAAAAAAAGTTTTGAACCCGTGCGCGGAGGATTTTAGCGTGATACGGGATAGCCTACTAATTGATGCAATAGAAGTTTTTGAAAGGAATAAAACAACGGGATTGCCCCAGAAGATATACGAGATTGGGGAAGTTTACAAGGATAACCAGACAAAAACAAGAGTAGTGTTTGGGGTTATGAGCAAAAACATTACTTTTTCAGATTTTAGAGGATATTTGCAAACCCTATTAGCGGAAAAAGGGATAAGTTTCGAATTAAAGAAAAATAAAGAAATTGTGTTTGATGAAAAAGAATGTGGTTTGGTAGTTGGAAATACTTGTAATGGTGTATTAGGAAAGGTTAGCAACAAGATTCTTAGAAGTTACAATGTTGAATTTCCAATTTATTTATGTGAACTAGTTTTTGTTTAAAAATGCCTGAAGGACCCCATTATTCCAGTAAACTTTTTTTTGGTTTTTGTTTTGTATAAGTAAAATGTAACTATAGTTACATATATAATATAATAAACATATTCTTTTTATTTTTTTATTAACAAGTTTAGTTTATTAGTAGAAGTGTGGGGTCTATTTCCTAAATCTGGCATCAACTATATCACAGCCCTCAGAATCAAAAACAACTGGATTCAGGTCCATTTCTTTTATGTCTTCTTTTTGCATAAATTTACATGTTCTCAGCAAAAGGGAAGTCAACAATTTCATATTAATCGGTTTTTTGCCGCGGGCTCCAGTTAGCAAAGGATGTGATTTTAATTCAAACACCATTTCTTCTACGTCTTTTTTTGTTATCGGGCAAATCCTAGCTGAAATATCTCTAAAAACCTCGACATAAATGCCGCCCAATCCCAAAACAAGCATGTGCCCAAACTGGGAATCTTTTTTTCCACCTACAATTAATTCTATTCCCTTTCTTGCCATCTTTTGGATTAATATCCCATCTATTTTGTACTTTTTTGTGTTGTCTAAAATTTCCTGATAAAAATGTTTTAACATCTCTTTATTTTTTATATTTACCCTAACCCCGCCAAAATCCGTTTTGTGTTCAATTTCATCAGACACAACCTTTAATGCAACAGGGTATCCGATCTTGTTTGCAATTCTCTCAGCTTCCTTTTCGTTTTTTGAAAGCCCGTATCTGATAAGTTTAAAACCATATTTTTCCAACAATTTAAAGTTTTCAATCATGCCCATGCTGTTCATTTTTCTTTTAGATTAATAAACTTATACTTTGCAGACTATAAAAACTAAAAATTAAAATAAAAAAAGAAAAAACTATTTTTTCTTTAGGAACACAAAAATGCCAAGAGCCAGCAATCCAAACCCAATCGGACAGGCAGGTGCCGCCGTAGGCTCGTCTTTCTTTTCAGGCGGCTTTTCTTCAGGTGTTTTTGTTGGTGATGTTTCTTTTTTTGTCGTTTCTTTAGTTGCATTATCTGCGAGTTGTTTTGCTTCTGCAGCCAATCCTTTTGCATTTTCATAGTCTCCATTCTCAAATGCTTCTCTTGCTTGTTCTAATTTTTGTTTTGCGTTGTCCAACCCAACACTTCGTTTTTCATCGGTTGCATTTTCAACTGATTGTTCAGCGTCATGTATGTCGCCTTCGGCTTCTGCTATTTGTGGGTTTGGTTCTTCAGGCAATCCGTCTTCAACTGGCAGTTCCTCATCTGCCCTAGGTTCTTCTTCCGGAACTAGCTCTTCCTGCACTTCACAATCCACCGTAACTATCTCTTTATATGTTTGATAACTACTTCTTGAAACATAAACATTGTATATTCCATTCGCTAGATCCGTTTGCTTTGCCTCTCCATTTTCTAATTCTTCAAATTCGTAATAAGGAACTGAATTCTCGGAAACAATTCGTACCGTCGAATCCTCCGGCGTTGCAACAACCGTTATTGATTGGTCTGAACAGTCAACCGTTACTTCCCCAGACGCCTTTCTAACTATGGGATTATCGCTGCTTGAAGTACTGCCTCCACTTGAAGAAGAAAGGGCAGCGCCAAGTACATTTGCACTTGAACCAGAGAAGTGAGGGATTTTAAACCACACTAAGTTTGTAGATGTATTTATAAAACAAGTTGCATTTGCATCTGTCGTACTGCAAAGCACACCACCAACAGCATTTCCATAACTCTGAGAAGCGTTGAAGAAGGTCTGGTTATAATCTCCATAGTATGAAGGAGTGCCTGTTCCATTAGGGTATGCAGAAGCATTCCAATCTGAATTCCAATCATCATCAAATGTTTGTGAAAGCAGTACAGAAACGTTTGCACTATCATTCAAACTTGTATCAGAATAGGTAAAACCAACCCAGATATACTGTACTGTGTCTGGAGCCAGGCTTCCAACTCTTTTTGCATTATCAAAACTCGAACCACTTGTTGCATCCGTAGTAGTTTGATCATATTGTGCTGCCGGAGGGCCAGCCCCAAGCAAGTCAACTCCAATCAAATAAAGAACAAACCCTCCAGTTGAATCGTTCATTCTTACGTTTAATATGTTACCCCACGAAAGGACAAGAGACATCGGATTAAATCCGTCTGCCATTGGGTTGGATCCGAAGTTTGTCAATCTACATGAATCTGGGGGTTCGGCGGTATTACACGTAGCATTTGACCTATAAAAATTAAATCTGATGCCTGAGAAGGCATCGTTTCCGCCTCCCTCGTGGCCAGGAGGTCCAAATTCCATTGATGAAACATTTATGTATGTGATATTTAAACTAGTATTTATCTTCTTTTTTATTGGTGCATAGTTTGGGCTAAACATTGATGCAGTTGCATTGTAGCCAGTTATCATAGGGAACTTGAAGAAGCCGCTTGAATTTGGAGAAAGCTCAAGTACAATTGGAACTGACCCCTGGTCATTGCTATATGAGGCATACTCAACTTTTAATCGTCCGTCTGTTGTGTTCACGTAAGATCCATTTGAAGACAGCCTAACAATATACTTTGTTGTATTAATATCTGAAAACCCAGATGCTGCAGAAAACTCTCCAACCAATCTTCTTAACGTAACATTCAAAGTTAAATTCGTTCCACTAATCGCACTCATGTTCTGGAAACCAGCAAAATATTCGTTGTTTGTAGTATTTGCATACACAATCATCATATATTTTATTCCCTGTCCTCCCGCTGCATCGACAGTAAATGTGTAATTCCAGAACGGGGCTGCGATATTTTGTGTTAAACTAAACCCTGGTTGTGTTGCGTTTGGTTCAAGTTGTCCTGGTGTAAGCTTATGCCCATGCTCGAAATGCACCCCTTCTGTGAAGGAGTGAAGCATTATACCTGTAATATTAACTGCAGTTGTGTTTCCAACAACAGTTATGTTCCCCATAACAAAGGTCATTGAATGGGACAGGTTTACACTAATATTTATCCCCCTTCCAAATCCACTTGTTAAGTTGCTTGTGTTTATTGTTATACTTCTTGGAATCGCACCCCCACCTCCTCCTTGGGGAGGGAGTTTCATTATTGTTAAACTGTAGTTTTTTCCAAGAGGTGCGTGTATTGTTCTGTTGGTTACTTCAGAGTTCATTCCCATAAAGCTATCTAGCTGCATGCCAGTGCCATCCTCAGACATCCATCCACTGAAGGTAGATGCCCCCGTCTCATTCGTTGCATTTACAAATATTGTTGTTGCATTTATCAAAGAAACGTTTGTGTTGTTAACTACCGAAGTAAACATTTGGTATGGAAATTCCGGGAGAGGAATACTTACATGCGTCGCTACTCGGGTATTTGATTCATTATATTTAACTACCTGAATGGAATACATATCATTTTGGTTTGCAACAAACGTGAGATTGTAGTCCCCACTTAAATTTGAAAATGTTGAATTTGCAACTGTTTTTTGCAATTCCTGCCCATTAAATGACAAGTTGTAGATAGTAATATTTGCACCAATGGCTGCACTAAGATTATCCAGATATCGAATCTTTCCAAAAACAGTTACACTTGAAGCAAACAAACTTCCAACAAACAAAATACAAAACATCAGAAAAACAATCATGCCTTTTTTCATATCGACTACCGACAGAACTTCGGATAGTAACTTAATAAATATTCGCTTTCTTTCCAGTAATCGGATAATATGTTTATAGCCATCCAACTAAGTTTTTCGGATTGGGAATTTTGTTTTTCAGAGGTTGGATGGCTAGCTCTGATCCACCGAACAGAAATCAACTCTGTGAGGTAAGTGATCGATAGATCACTGCAGATTTCTTTTCTGGATCAGTATATCTCAATCAAAAGCAATTGTTTTTTGGTTATTCGTATTTCTGACTACAACAGTTTCTTCATTTGAAGTAACACGAATCCCTTTCAATCCCCTTAGTTCGTCTCTTAGAATCTTTGCAAATGCCCTTGCAAGGCTCTTGTTGCCTATTGAAAATTGGTATTCGCCAAGTACGACCTCCTCTTTTTGCCTAGATATCTCTCCTGTAAGAGGGTCAACGTCTCCTTTCTCTCGAAGACAGCCTATACACTCCTCTTCTTCTAATACTATGCCCTTACCACTAACTACTGCAATGACCATTTGCCCTATTTTTGTTAGATTATCTCTGGACGCTTTGCTTAATGGCCCCAGCCCTTGCGTTGCTTTATCAAATGCTTTTAGCGCACGCCCTTCTACAGTTACCTCAACAACCTCTCCTTTGTAATTGGCTGGTTTTGCAAAGCCCTGACTACTTACCATCAAGCCTGCCAAAAGTGGCGCAGCAAACAACACACCTTTAATTCTTCTTACATTATCCGTTTTTTCTATTTTTGTACGTATCACTTAATCACCATGGCAAGTACATCTAAGTGCTTAGCCATGGTAAGAACAGTGTTTTCCTTTATTTAAAACAAAACTTTAGAAAAAGCTTTTGAAAGCTTCAGAAAAAGAATCTATTTAAATCACTAAAAATCAGCATATTTTGTGCCAACAAGAAGCAACTACGTTCCTGATATGTTTTTAAATTTGCATTGTCTAATCTTATTGGTAATTTTATGTTTGGACAGACATACGGTGTTCTTGTTGGATCTTCGATTGTAACAATGATACTAGTTGTAGTGGTATTTGGTATTGCTCTTGAAACCATTCGTTTGCAATCCGCAACAATACCTTCTAAAAAGACCAGCAAAAGTAAAAAAGCTAAATAAAAAAAGAACCCCACATTTTTTTTGCCAGAGCCCCAGTTTTTGTAAACTTTTCAACGTCTATTTTCTCCTTTCTCTTTCTATGTTCAGTTAAAAACAGATTTATCTTTTCAATAAGAATTTGTTTTAATTCCCCGCTCAACAACTTACCTGACAAATATTCGGTTTCAATTTTTTTAAGCTTGTTGTCATCATTTTCAAACAAGATCTTTAGCCACTGAAACGAAACATCAACGTTTGGATCCCCACCAAGCCTTCTATGCTCTTCAATAGTTGTTTTTCCTCCAGAAAAGGCATATTTATTTATTTTTTTCTTAACTGCTTTTTCATCATCCTCTAACCAAATTGCAGTATCTGCATCTGATGCGCTCATCTTTCCATCAATTCCCGTAAGCGGAGGCAAAAACTTCGAATGTATTGCTGCAGTTTTTTTGTATCCTATCTTTTCGGCAATATCCCGCTGGACCCTCCAGTACGGATCTTGGTCAATTGCGCACGGAATCAGACAGCGCTTTTTTTCAAAAAAAGTCGGAACGGTCTGATAAGCAGGATAAAAATTCAACCCAATGTTTGTGTCTCCACTAAAACCAAAAACCGCCTTTGCGGTTGAATTCGTGATTTTTTTTGCAGCCCTGACCAGAATTGGATAAACATTACGGATGTATTCCGAGTCTTTGAATATGAATGTTTTTTCTGGGTCAAAACCAACTGCGGCTATATCCTTGATATTTTCATCCGAATATTTCTGAACATCCTTCCATTCACAATCTTTAACCCAATATTTTTCATCATCTGTTATTTCAATATAAAGGTTAACCCCAAACTTTTCTTGCAACCATTTTGTAAAAATCAAAGGAACAAGATGTCCAATATGCATCGGCCCAGAAGGGCCCCTGCCAGTATAAAGAAAAAATCCCTCGCCTTTCTCCCAGTCATTTAAAACAAGATCAAGGTCTCGGTGTGAAAAGAAGTAATCTCTTCTTAACATCGTGTCAAGTTCTTTTGTATGTTTTTTTATTTTTTGTCTTAGGTCCTCAGTTATTTTTTTAGTTCCAAATCTCCTGATGAGCTTTTCGTAGTCTACTTCTCCTTTAACCTCCCACGGAGTCACTTCAAATTCCATTTCTTCATCTCATTCTTTTCTTGTTTTTTGTATATCCTAATGATACAATATTTATAAAAACAACAACCTGCTTATTTTTTTGTTTGGAACGAAACGCCCACAACCTCTTTTTCACCAGCATCCAGATACCCTTCTTTCTTGGCTCCGTTTATTGCTCTAAGCAGAGAGTAAGGGAACTGTTCAATCAAACTGTTATATTTGAGTACGGTTCTATTGTAAAAAGCACGTTCATATGCAATCCGATCTTCTGTTTCTATAACCTCTTTCATCAGATTTTTGAAAGTTGCGTTTGCGCCTAGCTCAGGATAAGCTTCAACAAGTATAACCAGGTTTTTTCTTTGTTTATAGGCAGCATTCAATTTTTCATTTAGCCCCGCTCTTGTTTTTGTAACATTTTCAAATAACTCTTTTTCATATTCTTTGTATTTGCCCACAACTTTAACCAAGTTCGGAATTAGACCTGTTCTTCTTGTAAGTTCAACATCAATGGAACTATACGCAGATTCCATCCTATTTCTTAATTCTACAAGACGGTTCCATGCATTTGTTGCCCCTGTGGCCATGAAGACAAGATATAAGATTAAGAGCAAGAATAATGGAAAGTTTAAAAAGTATGAAATTCCGTAATAGAAAATTGTTGCACCAACCATAGCAAAGAATGAGACAAAATACGAAAGGTGTTCTCCTCTAAAAAACTCATCAACATACTTTTCTTTTGATTTTTTGGATATAATTAATGGAAACTCTTCTGTCTCTTTTATTGCTAACTCCTCTTTTTTTTCTGTAAATCCAAATAAGAAAACCGCCGTCTCTGGTGAAAGTGCAAACTCGTATCTTCTTACATTTCCAATCTGCTCATAAAAGATCCTATCACAATCTATTTCACTAAAATTTGGGTCTGGGATCTTTCTGTTTGTCCTTACAATCTCAAAAGATGAAAAATCATCATCCATATTTGTTAGGTCAACAAGCACCTTTCCGCTCTTGTCCTCAACATAAAAAGGAACAAACTCAACTATGTTTTGATCCGTTCTCCAATATCCGCTTTTTTTTGTTCTTACATATCTTTGCATAATTGAATGATAATATACACATTCCTTTTGCACATACGTGCTTTGCAATACTCTTTCTTTTTGTTTTACAATTCCATTGCAACTTAATGGTACGCCTCCATAACACAACCCAATGCTTGTTTCTGGGTATCTATCTATCTTAAAAACAATTCTTTGATTTGTTTGGTATTTGTTGAAAAAATAAAATCCTCCTGCCATCCAGACGAGTCCAACCAGGGTGGATTTAAATGAGAGCGAAGGGGCGTCAAAACGACATTCGCAGTCTTCACAACAATCAATGAAAAGAAGAACCACGCTTGCAACAACCAGCGCAACAAAAGTAGACCAAATAGTTACTCTTTCCATTATGTGCTTTAACAAAAGTATTTAATATCTCTTTTGCTAATTACATCCATGGGCGAGACACAAACCTATGAAGAACTATTGAAAATCGGCGTTGCAGGAGAAGATGCAAAGGTAATTGCGGATTGTGTTAAAACAGAAAGAAGCTGTTCTTGGGTTAACACTGATCCATTTGACCTCGAAAAAATCAAAGAACTAAACTCCTTTCTTGCGAGTATCTCAAATGTTTTTGTTACTATTCAATCTATCCCAACACGAAATAAACTTATTTGGGACGTTAAAATACGAAAAAAATAGTTTTTTGTGGCCACCAACGGTTCAAAGCGTTTAAATACTTTTCGTTATAACTTAGGTATATGAGTGTTTTAAAGAGGCATACTACTTTCGTTATACGATCAGATCGCCCAACAAGAAGATCCGACCTAACAAACTTTCTAATAAAGTCCGTTGCATTATCTGAAGGCGGAATCGCTCTCCCACAAATCAAAGATTCTTTTACAGCCGGTCTTCTGGAAAAAGTAGATTCTGCACGTCTTGTAGCAGTTGACCGAAAATGGGCTACACAATCTACAAGCGAGGGGGTGGACCGCTACACCGCAAATCAAATCCTGAAAGAGCACTATTTACAGGTGTATCAAATCGTAAGAACTCATGTTCTTACGGGGAATCGCGGCCAGTGGTTGAATATTGGAGCAATTTACGATCGCGTTGATAACGAATATTTTTCAAAAACCCAGGTTCATCCAGCATGGAGATACCCACTTGTTACCTTTGCTCTCGCATCCCTAGTAAGTGAAAATACAATCGAAGAGAGTTATTCTGTTAATGGCGGAACCGGTGGGAAACCAATTCATAAATTCAAACCAAAGCGAGGTCAAGAAAAACCATTTGAATTATTCTTCTATCTTAGAGAAGAAAGGCCAACTGAACAAAGAGACATTTCTATCTTTCTTATGAAATTATTGGTTTGTTCTAGTACACCGTACTCGATACTTGAGATTAATAGAGCATTTACTCATAATTTAGAAGTAACTGCTGAACAATTAGCCACTGAGCTCGCTCGTTCAAACATTTTCATGCAAGGTCAAGGAGGCGTTTATGTTTTCTCAGAACCAGTATCCAGACTCTATTCATTTCTTGCTAGTGAGATCGAGTCTGCACTTGCTACTACCCCAACTGGAATTGAGGTTGAAAAATTTACTCCATATCTTCTTGGTCGCTTGAGGGCTAAACTTGGCAGTACTCCTTTAACTCCGTGGTTGTCTGTTCTAGAGGGCAGAATCGGTCTTCTTGTCTATACTGCGTTAGCTTCGTTGGAGATTCAACAAAAAGCACAGCTAGTTTCAGCAAAAGGACCAAATGGCTATCAGGTTTTCGCATATGCTCCGGATCATTTCTCAGATCCGTTGAATATGCTACAAGGACCAGATTCATTCTAATTAAATAAATAGATATCCATACTTCGGAAGACGATTTTTGAGTGCAAGAGCATGACCTTCTCCGCTTATAGCAGCACGCAATTCTTCGTCTCTAATCCTTCTTTCCATATGTTCTTCTCTTTCTCTATTTAATTCTCCAACACGCTGTTCAATGCTTTGAACATTTCCTTCTTCTAAAATTCGAGCAACAACCAACAACCTACTTAACTTAACTTGTATGTCTTCTGTTTGTTCAGAATCGCCCAACCTTTCAAGTAAGAATCGTAATTTGCGCATATTAAATTTAATTTCTTCTCTTGCTTTTTCAATATTACCCTTGTGCTTATCAACAATTGCTAGTGCGTGGTACCAGGAATCAAATTTTAGCTCAGTTTCAATTGGTACAAACGGCACATCTATTGGGATAACACCAATTCCTCTCTTAGTTGCTTCAATTGCTAAAGGACCAAAAAACCCCCCTAGCATAACCCAATCTGATAAGGAATAATTTGAAGGGAGTTCCATGCCAACTCTATTATGTCCTACGCTTACTAACAAGTTGAGTGTCCTACATACAGCTCCAAATGTGTTGTCTACATGATCTGTTCCAACAATTATTTTCTCTGGTGTAGCTCGTTTCCAATCCTTTTTTGCCTTAAAATAACGGCGATAAGCAGAGACTGTTCTTAACATGTTATTGTATTTAGTCCCACCTGTTTAAATACCCACGCGATCAGACTTTTTGTTCAAAGCAAAGAGCAATTAACTGAAAGAACTGATTTTTCACGTTTAAGCAATACAAACATTTCTCTAAGTCGTTCTGCCTTTGCACACACAATCAAAACTTCCAGGCACACACCTACGTGATGCTGATGTACCTCTGTTTTTATACAATCCTCAAACGTATGCAGCATATCCGAAAGTGAATGTTTTTTCATTTCTTTGTACGTAATTGTAAACACTGCATCCGTATGTCCTTTTGCAGATTCCATCACACGATATTCATTAAGAAAAGAATTTATCGTGGCGCGCAAAAGCTTTGATCTGCTCCTGAAATTAAATTTTTTTTGCACTCTATTGAGTTCTATCAAGTCCTCTTTAGCCATAGATATACTTACAATTTCCATATTCCCCCCTAATTTATTAACTTTAAGACTTTTTCCACAATTAGTTAATAACTTTAATGGAAATATTTATTAACATTTATGTAGGCATTCTATCATGGTCCTTGAGCAAATCTTGATCGCAACAATTGTTGTTAGTCTGGTTTCATTAGTTGGTGTACTTATTAGCTCAAAGAAACAAGAAAAAGGGGAAATGTTTCTTTTACTAATGGTAAGTTTTGCAACAGGAACCTTACTTGCAGGTGCTTTTTTTGATTTGCTTCCAGAATCCGTTGAACTTTTGGGTGCCGAGCAAGCCTCTTTTTTTGTTCTACTAGGTTTGTTAGTGTTTTTTCTTCTTGAACGTTTTGTCTTCTGGCACCATCATCATCATGAAGACCACAAGCATGAAAAACCACTTGCATATCTTACTCTCATTGGAGACGGCTTACATAACTTTTTTGATGGTGCAGCAATTGCAGCTAGTTTTATGATTGGCCCGCACATTGGAGTTCCAACCACTCTTGCAATCATGGCACATGAAATTCCTCAAGAAATCGGGGACTTTAGTTTGCTTGTTTATAGTGGGTTTACCAAATCAAAAGCCCTTCTATTTAATCTTTTAAGCGCGTTTGCTGCGGTTCTTGGAGCATTATTTTTCTTCTACTTCTCAACTATTATTGATAATCTGAATGGATTTGGTTTGGCTTTTACCGCAGGCATGTTTATCTATATCGCAGGGGTCGACCTAATCCCAGAGCTTTTCCACAATGTGGAAAAAGGGAAGCACAAACTAAATACTGATTTATTGCAGACAGCTACAATCCTTCTTGGAATCGTTGCAATCTACGTTATTCGGATTTTTTTTGTTGAATAAGTCTATTACCAAAATATCTCAGCATCAAATCCACTGCTTTGGTACATCTTATTTGTATCAGAAACAATCAAAACCTCAACAGGAAGTTTTCTTGAAAGGAGTATTCCATCTTCAAATCCTGCAGTAAACAATGCAGTTGAATACGTGTCTGCTTCAATTCCTGTTTTGGCAATTACAAATATTGCTTTAACTCCTTTTGCAGGTTCTCTTGTTTTCATATTTATTAAGTGATGATACTTTCCCCATCGTCTTCTATTTGGTGCAGAACCAGCCAGTGACATATTGTTAAGTTCTATTTTTCCTATTGCCCTTGAACTATCCTCCGGATGTTCTAGAAGTATTGCCCACGGTTCCTGGTTTTTATCAGAGCGTGCAAAGATATCGCCACCTGCGTTAATATAATAATGATTAATTTTATTTCGCTCGAGAAGCTCTTTTACTCTATCAAGAGCAAATCCTTTTCCGAATCAACCAAAATCAATTTCTTTATTTAATTTTATCTTTCTCTCTTTTTGCATTATCTCAATCTCTTTCTCATGACTTATTTCTTGTTTTCTCTCATCCTTTTTCTTAAAACTATAACTCTTGTCATAACCTAAATTATCCAAGATCGACTTTACAGTAATATCAAAGTTTCCTTCAGTTTTTTCTTTAAACTCAATAGCTTTAGAAATGAGCCAAATCATCTCTTCAGAAGCCACCTGCCACTCGCCAAGAATTTTATTTAATTTTGAAAGTTCTGAATTATCTATAAATCTAGAATACGTTTTTTCAATTCTTTCAAATTCACTAAAGCACAAATCAAAAAGGGTAGAATTAGTTGCTAGGAGTTTTACTTCAACTACTGTTCCTATCAGCTCTTTTTTTTGCGAAAGAACGTCCATCCTAATTCTCTTCAACTAATCTTTCCACATACCCTTTGAAAGCAGCAGTTGTAAGTGAGCTTCCGCCAACATTTTTTGGCAGGTCAAGTTCATCTATTTTTTTTCCAAGAACCAAATCTGGCAAAGCGTCTGTAAACCCAGCTACGATCTTTTG
>DATDTS010000080.1:0-3398 GCA_035290745.1 Candidatus Bilamarchaeaceae archaeon
GTAAAGAACAGTACTTTTGTTCCTTCATCTAATCCTAGCTGCTCCCTGATGTCAGCAGGTATTGCAACTTGCCCTCTTGAGCTTATTTTTCCCATTTCAATTATTGTTTTCATTTGCCTCACCTATCTTGTTAATAAGATAAGTAAGATTTATCTTATATTTAAACCTTTTGGTTATGGCATTTTAATAGGTCGTAATAAGCCTTAACCGCTAACTTCCTTGCAGTTACCACTAAACATTTCTTAGGGTGCTTCCCTCTTTCTTTAAGTCTGAAATAATATTTTGAAAATTCTGTTTTATAGGCAATGTGAATTAGTGCCATCATGTGGAAAGTTTGTCTTAATCTGCTGTTTCCTTTTTTTGTTATGTGTGTAGATTTGTTTATAGATGAGCCAGATCTTTTTTCTCTGATGCCAAAACCACAGTAGCTTGCAAACTTTTTGTGGTTACTAAAACGTCTAATATCACCAACAATTCCGATAATTGTTGCAAGGCTCACAACGTTATAGCCAAAATCTTCCATTAAACGGCCATACTTAGTTTTCTTAAGTGCTTCCTCTATGCTCTCTTTAATTGCTTTTGCTTGAATAGTGTAAAAGAGCATGGTCTTAACAGTTTGTTTAAAGCATAAGACTGGATAGTCTTTAACACCGATAGATTGCTTTGCTAATGCTTTTATTTTTCTGGCATATTCAATGTCAAATTTTCCTGCCCGCTTCAGATTCTCTCTTAAAGCATCTCTAATTTCTTCATCTGTTGCTTCTGCAATCTCTTTAGGAGTTGGAAACTTAAGAAGCATGTAGCATATGCCCATATTGCTATTGTTTGACATTACGCTCTCAAGTTCCGGAAAGATAATGTTGATTTGATTTTTAACCATACACTTATGGCGGGAAAGTTGCCTAGAAGTTTTGTCATAAAGATTTGCCAAGTCCTTTAACTCATTCATTTCAGGAACTTCTACTCTAGTTAGCTCATCAGGCGAAGCAACATACATTGTAATTAGGTGTGCATCAGTTTTATCGTTTTTTACTCGAGGTGAATGCAGCTGCGCAAATGTGTTCATCTTGAAGTTATCTACATAGGTTACTCGATATTTTCTTTGCCTAAGGTAATCAAACAAGGTTTTGGAATAGTTTCCTGTTACTTCCATTCCAATCACAGTTTCTGGTGTTAACTCTTTTTCAAGTTTTTGAAATCCCTCTCTGCTATGCTCAATGCTGAATTCTTTTACAACTTTCTTTTCTTTGTCCATAATGCAAATATTGGACTTATTTTTACTTACATCTATTCCGCAATACATTTTTACATTCCTCCGTTCTTCTTTTATCACTGATAATCTTCCACAGGATTACCCACGAGCACGAAGCTCACCCATACAATCGTGTATAGATTATCAATAATTATGAACATTAATCAACACAGTTTATTCTTCTGATAACAAATCCTTTTTTTCTCATTCGCTTTGTTAAAATCCAGAAATTTCTTGGCCTTCCTGCTGGTGTTTTGCAGTCTGGATTTTGGCAATAGACTTGCCCTTGATCAGGGTTATGAACCAGTCTAATACTACCGCAAGCTGGACATTTTGCTCTCCACGTTGTTTGATTTTTGCTTTCTTTTGTGACTTTATAGAAATTTGAATCAAGAATTATGAAGCCTTTTTCTCTAAGTGTTTTAAGTGACTTGTAGATTAATTGAGAATCTTTTCCTAAGTGCATCAATATATCAAGAAAGTCTCTTCCTTTCTCCCGTTCTTTTTCTAGTAGGTTGATGATTTGATAATCTATTTTTTCGAGTTTTTCTATGGTTTGATACATTGGTTTCACCTCAACTTTGGCGTCAATATAGTTTAGGTATCTAAAGATAAACAACATAAAATATATTTTTAGGTATCGAAAAGCTTAAATATAAGTTAGGTATCTAATATAAAATGAGGCTCTTAAGTCAGAAAAGCAGGGAATATAAGGGCAAAGAATACAAGAAATTCTGGGTTGTGATTTCTAACAAATTAGTTGAAAAGTTGGGTTGGAAAACTGGAGACGAATTAACAGCTAATGTGAAAGATAAAAAATTAGTAATTGAAAAATAGAAAAACTTTAATATGAACTAAACAAACCATCAGAAATGAAGATACTCGGATTAGACCACGAAATTTTGGTATATGATTTAGCCACAGTAGCAGGAGGTATTGGTTTTGGTATTGTATTAGCAAATAGTATTTCTATAAATACCATCTGGGGTTTTGTAATAATGATTATCACATTTTTCTTATCAGTATATCTTTGGAATAGAAAGATTAAGAAATATTTCTTCAAAAATTAGTTCCAATATAGACTGATATGTAATACTATTTCATTATCATGTATAATTTAAGCAAGACTGTCATATGTAACAATACATTCTGCCCACCAAGAACAACCATATGGGCCCGAACCTCCAGAACTGCCACTCGGACCACCAGTACTTTTCGGCTCTTCCTTTTTCTCTTCAGGCAGTTTTGAAATATACTTATCTTGATCTATTGTAGGATCAATTTTGAGTTTTAACCTTGAGTCTTCACCACAATCAATATTTGCTCGTTCGCAAATTTCGTTACCCAATCTTTCTTGCTCTTCGATTGCTTCTGGAGGTACATATGTTCCATCTATTGTTTTTGGAACGGGTGGAAATTGTTCTTTTGGTTCCTGCGTTTGTTCTTGATTTGCAATATCTTGCTCCACTTGTTCAACAATTCTTTTATTATGCAGAGATTGATCTGGGTCACGGTCAATTCCAGCCCAAATAAAGTATGCAGTCGCAATTAATACACCAATAATAAGACCAGGCCATCCAAGTGTTCTAACAGCGTTTAGCAATCCTTCTGATTGATGTCCTGTAGGGTCTGTATACTTATACGGATTCCCCCTCTCGAACATATATCTATTTAGCAGTTGTGGATCATAGACATTTTTTATTAATGTATCAGGTTGTGTAAAAATAGGCGGTTCTGGTTTGTATTTTCTAAAATTAAAATCATAATCTTCAACCACCGAATCAAATTCTTTTCCTTCATAATCGTACCTCGATTTCTGGCCACCTGAGATAATTTGACCATAAGGACCAAAAAATGTCTGCTCTGCAACATTTCCATCAGCATCAGTTATAGTTGTTGTTGATCCTTCATAATCAGAGTGAACTGCTAATTTATTGCCATTGGTATCAACTTGAGCAACCAAAACACCATCTTGGTAAATATACTCTTCAGTATAATTTCCCGTAGAGTTTTCAATTACAATGTATTCTTTATTAACATAATACACGGTATAATTTTTAACTCCGTTGCTAAAGACATCTTTAATTAAAATTCTCTCTTCAACAGGATGCCACTCATATTCTTCCAATATCTGCCCATTAGATGT
>DATDTS010000081.1:0-12713 GCA_035290745.1 Candidatus Bilamarchaeaceae archaeon
TCTTCTCTTGCCTCTGAGTCGCTAAACTGTTTTGGGGGGTGTTTCATTAAATATGCGCTAGCTGGTATTATTGGGCCGCCTAGCTTCCTATCAAGTGCAATCTTAGCAAGCCTTATTGCATCAACAACTATTCCAGCTGAATTTGATTTATCATCAACTTCTAATCTAACTTCCATGTTGTATGGAATGTTTGCCCACTGCCTTCCTTCAATTCTCATGAACATAAGTTTCGTATTACCTAAAAATGGAATAAAATCAGAAGGGCCAACATATATCTGATCATCCGGTAATCTTTCTGATAATTGCGATTGAACTGATTCTGTTTTTGAGATCTTTTTGCTTATCAACCTGTCCTGTTCTTTCATATTAAGAAAATCAGAATTTCCACCAACATTTATCTGATATGTTTTTTCTATTTTGGTTCCCCTGGTATCACATAGTTTTGCTAGTGTTCTGTGTACAATTGTCGCCCCTATCTGGCCTTTGATATCATCACCGATCACAGGAACCCCGGCCTTTTCAAATTTTTCTGCCCATTCAGGATCAGAGGCAATAAAAGATGGCATACAATTGACAAATGCAATTTTTGCATCAAGACAAATCTGTGCCCAATATTTTGTTGCTTTTTCTGATCCAACTGGCAAGTAAGAAACTAAAATTTCAGCTCCACTCTCTTTCAGGGTTTGTTTTATTTCATTTGTCAGTTCCTCAACTGATTTTTTACTTTCAATTGGTTTAATTTTATTTTCAACCCAGATACCAACGCCATCAAGCGCAGGGCTTTCGTATACATTTCCTTTTGTTTTTGGCATTTTTTCTTTAGTTATCCAATTAACCATATTTGGGTATTCATAAACAGCTTCATTTATTGTTTTTCCAATCTTATTCTCACCAACGTCGAACCCACACACAAATTCAATGTCGTGAATGTTATATCCAGCCATATCCTGATGCATTATTCCTGTAACTTTTTGATCAGGATTTTGCCTGTAATATTCAATTCCTTGTACTAACCCTGCAAAGCAATTTCCAATCCCAACAACAGCACATCTTATTTTAGGCATTATAATCACTAACTATATTAGGATTCATTAACTATTTAAAAGTTGCTAATATACTGATCCAACTTTGTTAGTTGGATCACATATCCACAACCAAACGAAGTAAACCCTAGATAATAAAATCGGCATTACTTAGTTGGTTGTGTATATATTAAAAATTTAAACACTGCAACATTCTTTTCCTTTGAGGGAGTTAATCCCTTCCTGCACAGCTGCCACAACAATGATCAAACCAGCAATAGGATCTGCCCACCACCATCCAAACAAATAATTAAGTCCAACTCCTCCAAGCAATGCATAAGACATGTAAACACAAAGCAAGGTTTGTTTTGAATCAGCAATAAGTGATTTGCTTTTTATTTCGTGCCCTAAACCGTGTCTATATTTAGAAAAAATAGGCATAACTATTATTGAAGCGAGGGCAATTAAAATACCTGGAAGAGAAGGATCAGAAGTTTCATATGTAACGAGTTTTCTTATTGATTCAAACCCAACATAAATCGCAAGAAAAATAAAAGAATATCCAACTAGGTTGAGTGCATTACTCTCATGTTTTTCCTCTTCTTTTTTTGAAACTTTTCCAGTCTTTCTTAATCTAAGAGTAACAATTATTGTTGATAACGATTCAATTGCACTGTCTAACCCAAATCCAATTAGTGCAATGCTATTTGCAACATTTCCAAAAAAGATTGAGAGAATTCCTTCCAGTGCATTGTATACAATAAGCAAGTACTGTGCCAGAAGTGCTTTTTTGACTAATTCTTTTGTCATCAGTCTATCTTTTTACAAAACTTCTTTAATCTTTTTGTAATCTCTAGCCGGTTCCGCGCGCGGAAGTGAGGTGTGTTCCGAAAGGCACTTAAAAACAAAAATCGAGTATAATCAGTTAACTATGTTTACGGATGCTAACCTTCGAAAAGATCACAAGTCTAGATTGGAAGCCTTTGATTTTCTTGAAGAGCTGAAAAATCAAAAGATCTCAAGATCAGATATCATTACTAAAATACATAGTAAATTTGGCGTTCCAATCGGAACAATCTATGATTGGTATAACGGCAGGCTACCTTATGGACGAAAAAGTAGATTGAAGCATCTTCCAGAACTTTTTTATGTCCTTGGTGCATTACTTGGTGATGGATGTTTATACAAATGGAGATTAACAAAACACTACGTTATTCTGGTTGGTGATGAACGGTTTGCAACAAAATATGCAGATATGTTATCTTTGTGTGTTGATAAAAAGGTTAAAGCTTATCTTGATCGCTCTAAGAACATATGGTTTGTTAGAATTAATGATTTTAAGCTTTATTCACTCTTCGAGAAGATAAGGCAGGAACCAACCCGTCTGTTTCATTTGTTAAAACACAAAGATTTGCAAGATTCACATTTATTTATAGAGGGCTTTTTTGATGCTGAAGGATGCGTTAAGATCATAAAGGAAAAATCAAGACGGACACCCAAAATCTGCCTAGACATAACAAATACAAATCTCAAACTTTTGGATTTGATAAAAGAACTGATAGAGGAACAGCTAAATATCCTCGCGAGATATTCTATACAAAAAGAAGCAATATCAAGAAACAGAAAAACAGCATATCATTTAAGAATTTACAAAAAGGCTGACATTAAGCAATTCCTGGATCATATCAAGACTACGAAATTAAAAAAAGAAAAGATTCTTTACGTTAAAAACTGGCTCAATAATGGGAAATGATCATTCCAACGCTTGTTTATACGTTTTCTCAACATACTCCCAATTGACTACATTCCACCAATTTTTTACGTATTCTGCTCTTTGGGATTTATACAGGAGATAATACGCGTGTTCCCATACATCTAGCCCAAGAACAGGAGTTTTTCCTTCGCTTAGCGGTGAGTCCTGATTTGCAGTACTTATGATTTCAAGTTTTCCATGATTTAAAACAAGCCATGCCCAACCAGATCCAAATCTTGTTGTAGCTGCTTTTGAGAATTGTTCTTTGAATGAATCATAGCTACCAAAGGTTTTGTTAACTGCTTCTCCTACCTCTCCTGGAGCTTCCCCGCCACCATTTGGTTTCATAAGTTTCCAGAACATAGAATGGTTAGCATGTCCTCCTCCGTTGTTCCTTACTGCAGTTCTAACATCTTCAGGAACTTTGTTCAACTGCTTTAACAAGTCCTCAACACTTTTTGACTGAAGATCAGGATGTTTTTCAAGTGCAGTATTGAAATTATTTATATATGCCTGATGGTGTTTTGTATGATGAATTTCCATTGTTTGTTTATCAATATACGGTTCCAAGGCATCATATGCATATGGAAGTTTTGGTAATTCGTGTTTCATTTTATCTACCTCCTATTTAAGTGCTTCAAACAATTCATCATCATCTAATTTTGTAGCTGGATTTTCCATAACATGTTTAAATGTAATTTTTCCATGTTCATTAATAATAAAGTACGCTCTATTCGAGAATCCTTCTTGCCTGAGAACTCCATATTTTTTTGAAATATGTTTATCAAAATCTGAGAGAAGCGGATATTCAATTCCAAGTGAATTGGCAAATGCCTTTTGTGTCCAATGGCTGTCAATAGAAATTCCAACAACTTCTACTCCTTTTTGTCTAAATTGTGATAAATCATTCTTAAAACAGGCTAGTTCATCTGAGCATACAGGTGAAAAAGCGAACGGATAAAAAGCCAAGAGAACTTTCTTCCCTTTAAAGTTCTCCAATGAAACTTCGTTTAGGTCTTGGTCTTTTAGAGTAAAATTTGGCGCATTATCTCCTACGTTTGTCATTTTTTACCCTCCTTCATTTTTTACCCTCCTTCTTTTCCATTAATACGTTACTATAAACCAGTGCTGCAACTAACGCACCGAAAACTGGTCCAACCCAATAAACAAGATGGTCTGTCCAAAAACCAGACACTGCTGCTGGCCCAAAACTTCTTGCTGGATTCATCGAAGCACCAGTTAAAGCTCCACCAACAATTATGTCAAACGTAAGAACAATTCCAATTGCTAGACCATACATCCCTTGCGGTGCTTTTTTATCAACAGCAACCCCGAATATTGTGAAAACTAGAAAGAATGTTAAAATTGCTTCAAGAAGTGTTCCTTGAAAAAAGTCAACCCCTTCTGCTAGTTTAGTTGCTCCAAGATCTAAGCTGGCAGGAGCATTTGTAAAAATTATACTTAACATAAATGCTGCAAAAACTGCACCTAGAAGTTGAAACATAATATAGAATGATCCACGAGCTATGTCTATGTTTTTTGTTGCCATCATTGCAATTGTTACTGCAGGGTTAACATGTGCTCCAGAAATATGTGCAGTAGCGTAAATCATGGCCATCAAAACCAGACCATGTGCAACTCCAACTCCTAAAACATTTGAACCTGCAAGTATCGCGCCTGCACCTATAAAAATTAATGCAAATGTTGAAATAAATTCTGCTAAATAGGCCTTGTATTCATCCATTTATCCACCCTTAGAATCTGATTGCTACCCTTTCTTGGTCTACGCTTTAAATACCTGCACTTTCCCTGGATTAAGCTTTTTGCAATTTTGGGCTCTGTAGACTTTCTAAACAGCGCCGCCATCTACAAAGGCGCTGCGCCTGCGGTTGGTGCTTTGCACCAAGTCGCCTCGAGGCGACCAGCTGCCCGGGCAGCTGCCACATTGTTGGCGGCAGCGCCTCATGCGGCGCTGTTAGCAAAGATTTCTACAAAGCCAATTTTTGATGTTCTATCCTAATGCATTTATTTTCAACTACAAAAATCCCATTTTTCTCTGCTAATTCTCTCGCTTCCTTACTTTCTACTCCAAGCTGCATCCAAATTGCCTTTGGTTTTGGGTTTAGTCTGATTGCTTCTTTGACAACCTCTAATACAAATTCGCTTTTTCTAAAAATATCTACAATATCTACATGTACCTCTTTTTGAATCTCCAATAAACTCGCATAAGCCTCGATTCCATTCCAACTGTCTATATTTGGGTTTATGGGTATTATTTCAAATTCGTTATATAATAAGTAATCGGCTACTTTGTAACTATCCCTGTCAAACTTATCAGAAAGACCTACAACTGCAATAACATGACTTGTTTTGAACAGTTTTTGAATATCCATCGTTTTCATCTCTCCATCGGCAGATTTTCCTTTTCAAGGTCTATTTTTGTTTTACCGTCCAAGTAATCGGTTATCTTTGTAGCATTGCCCATCTCAAAGAGTGGGCTGAGCATCAACCCAAATAAAGCACCCGGGTTCTCCCGAATTCTTCTTACTCCATATCTAAAGAACCTTGGTCCTGAGGGTATGTAATAGGTACACTTAAATCCTTTTTGTGTCAGGATTTTTGGGATTTTTTTAACTGCACCATATAAAAACTGGAATCCACTCAGTTTTCCAGGATATTTTTTATCTAATGCAATTGCCCTGATAATCTGCAGTGGGTGATGAGAAGCAATCGATATTTTCACTTTTGGCCCTCCTTTGCTAAAAGACATATGCATGAGTCGTGCTAATTCATCATGCATTTGTTCTCTTTTTGTATAAGCAAACTCTTTAGCTTCTTTATAAATTCCACGTACTAATCTAATATTAACAACCAGGGCTTTCTTTTTGCTGTATTCTAGTAATTCTTCAAGGTCTTTTTTAGTTCTAAACAAATTTGCCTGAACGCAAATTCCAATTAGTTCTGGATTAAACAAGGTTATTGCTGATTTGTAAAGAGATAACGTATATTCAGTAGTATCCTTGTTTTCCATGTCTATCCATACAAAAATTCCTTCTTGATTTGCTTTTTTTATCAGCGAAAGGAGTCTTTTTGAAACTAGGCCATCTTTATCTGTTTCATGAAACCCAAATTGGGTTGGCTTTAGGCTGATTGCAGGACTTAAAAGGTTCTTTTTATTTTTACTTATCTCATCAATAACCTGTTCGTAATCTTTTATTGTTGCGTCTATTACGATTGGGTCGGTATCGTGTTCCCCAAGTATATTAAGAATTCCGGTGTATCCTTCTTTGGATAGTTTTATTGCAGCTTTTACAGAATCAACAGGATAAGGTCCTGCAGTATATCTCCCAATTCCTGGAAGTGCACTCATAATCTTATGTCTAATCTTTACCTTATTTCCGTATGGTTCCATTGTTATTTTTTTAAGTGAAAGATTTATAATTAATTACTGGTTTTTTTGATTATGTATGCTCCGCCTAAGTTCTCTCGTAAAGGTCAAAACGGCAGGTTGCTAGTTATAGGTGGAGGCAAACAATATCATGGAGCCCCAATGTTTTCCTTATTAGCAGCCAAGAGATTTGTTGATTTGATTTATTTTTGTCCATATGAATATGACAACAAGTTGATTTATGGAATAAAAACAATTCCAGAGGTAATCGTTCTTCAAAAACTTCCAAAACTTTCTGACTTTGACTGTGTTTTATTTGGTATTGGTGTTGGAAAAAAGATAGAAAAGAAACTACTAGCTAAAATAGTTAAGGAATCAAAACGATTAGTTATCGATGGTGATGGATTAAAACATCTGAAAAACATTTTACCGAAGAATTCAATAATCACTCCACATGAAGGCGAATTCAAAATGCTTTTTGGTGTTCCAGGAACAAAAGAAAATGTTAGAAAAATGGCACAAAAGCATAATATAACAATACTGAAAAAAGATCCAAAAGGAGACATAATATCTAACGGATCCAGAACAAAAATCAATAAGATTCACAATCGAGGAATGACTAAAGGGGGGACCGGAGACGTTTTAGCCGGGTTTGTTGCTGCATTATTTTGTAAAAACAATTCCTTTGATTCTGCTTTTTTTGGTGCAAAAATAGTTGGAAAAGCCGGTAACTCACTAAAGAAAAAATATAGTTTTAACTTTTCAGCATCAGATCTTGCTAATGAACTTGCAGCTGTTAACTTTTAAACAAAGAAATTATTCGTGATATTAAACCCTCTTTTTTCTCCTCTTTTTTCAATTCTGAATGTAATATCACAAGAAGTATTTCCATCTCTTTTAATTCTTTTTTCAATTTTTCATTTGAGTGCTCAGATAGTTCTTCCTTTTTCTTTTGGATATCCTTGCTTCTTTCATATTCTTCTCTGTCTTTTCTCTTGCTTTTTTGAATCTTAATTCTCTCAATTATATCTTTTGAACCATTAATCCTATCAATATAAAAGTTTACCATTTTTTCATTCTCCTCGTCAAAAGAAAGAAATTCGCTTTCATCTAGACTACCAAGCCTTTCAAAAAATTGTTTATTACTTAATACTATTTTCTTAAATCCCGTAATATCTGGGCAGATGTGTGTGAGTTTTTTATCGCTGTATCCAAACACTTCACAAAAAAGATTTGCATTCTTTTTCCCTAGCTCAGAGTTTTCAGATAAAAATTTCTTTATTTCTTTCATTTGGTCTTCTTTTGGGTAGTTGGGCACATATTTTACTAACAAGTTTGATTCAAGATAGGTAATTAATTCGATTATTGGTTGCGCCACAATTTCATGCAGAATTTTTTTCCTACTATTATCTAACTTTCCCATATCTTCCGTTAATTGCGCGTATCTCTTAACTTTTTCAATATCTATTATTTCATTTTGTAGTTCTTTTATTTCGTCTAAGATGTGGTTAATCCTATTTTGTTCTCTTGTGATTACCTTTTCAACTCCTTCCAGTTCCCCATTAACCTGTTCGTATTTTTTATTGATTTCAATGACCTCGGAAAAAGGTTCAAATTCTTTTTCTACAATATCTGGCTTGTTACTCTTGATTAGCTTTATTATTTCTATAAATTTCTTTCCAACCTCTGCAGAAATTCTGCCTGCTTCAAATTCTGTACCAACATTTGCTTCAAAAGCACCTAACTCTTTAGATATCTTCACTCCTTTTTTCATCATCTTAATTCTTGGACTAATATCTGCATTTTCCATCTGTTTTCCCCTTTCTCTCATCGTATCTATGAGGTCCAATAATGCATCCAATTCTTCTGAGAGTTTGACTACTGTTGGAAATTGTTTGTCACCTATGTCCTCAATTTTTCTTTCTAATTCGTGTCTGTCTTTTTTTAGGTTTATTATCTCTTTTTCAGTAATCATCTTTCCCACCTTTCCTGAAACTAGCTTCTAATATCTTAACTTTGTTCTTTTTTGTTTTTTTTAGTTGCCTTTTCTTCTTCTGAGAATGCATAAAATATTAACTTAAATAGAAATAGTCCAACAAGTCCACCAATTGGTACTCCAATTAAATATGGTTCAGGGCTCATAAAAATAAATTGAATTCCTTTTCCCATATTCTCCGGATAAAATGACCAATGGGTGTCAAATATTAAGATTATACTAAATGTGATAACCATTGAAACAAAAACAAATACTGCATCCGCGATTATTTCGTGTTTATTTATTTTAGGTCTTTTCAGCATGGATTAGAAATGTATCGTAAGCTTATAAATTTTATATTTATTACCTGAATTCGCCAGTTCGGACTGGCGCTCGGAAAGATAAGTGTGCAAAAAGAAAATGATTTGAACGAAGAGCCTTCATTCAACACGAGGGAGCTTTGCTCCCTGCGTGCACTTGAACAAAGTTCAAGGCATCCAGAGAACCCAAGGTTCTCTTCGACCCATTGATCGGAGATCAATCGGGATATGTGTAAATTCGGTGACGACCGAATTTCACATGAATTTCAAATGGCGAAGTTAAGTTATTAATACCGCATTCGTGTTCAACCTTTCTATCATCACTCAAGGCTCCAGAGGCCATTGCGAATGCGGTGATGGGCCCGTTGTGATTTGAACACAAGATTTCTGCCATGTCAAGGCAGCGTCTTAACCGCTGGACCACGAGCCCAAACTTTTTAATAAAAAACTTATCAAAAACCTGTTTTCTATTGTTTATCCGTAATGTTTAAATCCATTAACTTCTTCGTTATTTTTCCAAGTTTTCCATTTCCTACTATTTTATCATCTATTTTAACAATCGGCATAACCCCTTTCAAAGCACTGGTGATAAAACACTCACTGCAAGAAAGTAAAAAATTAACGTTGAAATCTTCCTCAATAATTTTTATTCCTTGTTTTTTAGCAATTTTTATTAAAACATTCTTTGTCACTCCAGCCAGTATCCCAGTTTTTGGCGTGTAAACTATCCCTTTTCTAACTCCAAATATGTTTGATGTCGCGCATTCTTTGACAATTTCTTTTTCTACAATAATGCCATCGACTGCTTTTTCATTGTCAGCGAGTTTTTTTATTATTCTTTGATTGGCGCAACTTGTTGTTTTTGCTTCAGGTAATACTCTACTTGTTGCATATATTATCAGGCTAGCACCACTTTCGTAATATTTTTTATCATATCCATGGAATTCGTTTCCAGTTATAAGAAAAGTTTGTTTGGTTACAGTTATTCTTATTTTCGCATTTTCTAATTTGTTTTTGTTCATAAGTTCTTTGATTGTGTCATTTATTACAGCGTTTGAATAATGAGTTGGGAGTAACAGAACATCCAACGAATGTTCTAATCTTTTTAGGTGTTGATCCAAATATTCTACGTTTCCATTTCTAGCCCTTAGTGTTTCATAAGCTCCATAACCATAAAGAAAGCTGGAATCGTCTAAAGATATCTTTGCATTTTCTTTCTTCACAAACTTGCCGTTAAGAAAAACATACATTTCCTATACCCCTAATGCCTCAAATAAGGCATTTCCTTTGTTTATTGTTTCAACATATTCACTCTCAGGAACTGAGTCATAAACAATGCCCCCCCCGACATGGATATACGCTTTCTTTCTTTTCATAATTATTGTTCTTATAATCATATTAAAATCTAAATCTCCTGATAATGTAAAATAACCTAATGCACCTGTGTAAGGTCCTCTTACAGTTGGCTCCAATCCATCAATAATCTCCATTGTTCTTACTTTTGGGCATCCAGTTATTGTTCCACCCGGAAACATTGCCTTTATCAAATCAACATTTGTTTTATCGTTCCTTAGTTTTCCACTTACCTCAGAAACCAAGTGCATGACATGGGAGTATTTTTCTATTTTCAAAAGTTCATCTACTTCTACCGAACCAAACTCACAAACCTTTCCAAGATCATTTCTTTCGAGATCAACAAGCATAAGATGTTCTGCGAGTTCTTTTTCATTATTCTTAAGTTCTTTTTCCAGCTCTCTATCTTTGTTTTTTGTTTTTCCTCTTGGTCTTGTCCCGGCAATAGGTCGTGTCCAAGCGGTTTTCCCACTTAACTTTACTAACCTCTCAGGCGAAGAACAAAGCAATTTTATCTTACCAAAATCAATAAATGCCCCAAAATGGGAGGGATTTATTTGTGCTAATCTTTCATAAACATCTAATGGATCAGAACTTGTCTCAACTTCAAATCTCTGTGATAAATTAACCTGAAAAGTATCCCATACTTTCACATATTCTTGAACCTTTTTCACTGCATTTATGTATTCCTGTTTCGTAAAATTTGATTGAGGTTTTTTTGATCTGCCCCCTCTCATTATTTTTTTATCTTTCAGTTCCTTTAGTTTTTTTTTAAGTTTTCTCTTATCACCAACAAAAATTACCTTGTTAGCTAAGTGGTCAAAAACAAAATAATCTCTATAAAACCCAAATTTCATGTCAGCGAGTTTAAGGTCGTCTTTTGCTTTTTTTGGGAGTTTTTCAATAAAATGGACAGCTTCATATCCAAAATAACCCACCACTAAACCATCAAGAATTGACCTTTTTGATCTTTTTGTTTTATATTTTTTTAATAAAGATTGGAGCCTATCAAAGGGATCTCCATTTTCTACTTTACCGTTCAATTTGATCTTATTCTTCTTACTCTCAAAAACCAAGAAGGGGTCAAATGCTATTATTGAGTATCTCTCTTTTTTATCATTTCTTGAGCTGTGGAGCAAGACCGAATCTTCTCCACTAATTTTTTTATAAATAGAAAGAGGGTCCATACCTCTTGTATATCCCAGAATATTACTTAAATCTTTCAAAAGAAGAAAATTAAGCAACTGCTAGTTCCTCAGCTGCCTTCTTTAACAATTCTGATTTATCTGTTCTCTCCCAGGTGAATTCTGGCAATTCTCTGCCAAAATGGCCATATGCAGCTGTTTTTCGGTATATCGGTCTTCTCAGATCAAGGTCCTTAATAATATGAGCTGGTTTTAATCTGAAATTCTTTTTAACTAATTCAACAATCTTTTCATCAGGTATTTTTCCAGTTCCCTTTGTGTTTGCCATTACTGAAACTGGGTCAGCAACACCAATTGCGTATGCAAGCTGGATCTCACATTTTTCTGCCAGTTCCGCAGCAACAATATTTTTTGCAATATACCTTGCCATATATGTTGCTGAGCGATCTACTTTTGATGGGTCCTTTCCTGAAAAACAGCCTCCACCATGTGCACCTACGCCTCCGTAAGTATCAACAATTATCTTTCTCCCAGTTAATCCAGTATCACCGTGTGGGCCACCAATTACAAATCTTCCTGTTGGATTAACATGGTAAATCGTTTTGTCATCAATCCAGTTTCCACAAACTGGCCTTATTATTTTTTCAATAACATCATTTCTGATTCGTTCGCTTGTTATATTATCATCATGTTGTGTTGAAACAACAATTGTATGAACTCTTTTAGGTTTTCCATCAACATATTCAACTGTTACCTGGCTTTTTCCATCAGGCCTTAGATAACTAATTTCTTTTTTCTTTCGTGCCTCAGCAAGACGCATAGTTAACTTATGTGCAAGTGAGATTGGAAGAGGCATCAATTCTGGTGTTTCATTACACGCATATCCAAACATCAGGCCCTGATCCCCAGCTCCCTGGTCTTCCTCATTTGCTTTTACAACCCCTTGTGCAATATCTGGAGATTGTTCATGTATTGCCGAAATTACTCCACATGAATTATAATCAAATTGATACTCAGTTGAAGTATATCCGATCTCTTTGATAACCTCTCTGGCAACCTTTTGAACATCAACATATGTTTCTGTTGCAACCTCTCCTGCAATTACTATCAACCCGGTTGTTGTTATGCACTCTACTGCAACCCTTGCTTTTGGGTCATCTTTGTAAATTTCATCTAATATTGCATCTGAAACTTGGTCACACAATTTGTCGGGATGACCTTCAGTTACAGATTCACTTGTAAATAAATATGTTGTCATAAAACTCACCTTTCGTAGTATTCGAAGAAAGCTAATTTATATGTTTATGAAAAAAATATTCTGATTGGAATCTTTATGAAAAAAAGTTGAACTCTCTCGTCGTTAGGTCATATCGTGCCAGGATTATGGTTTCCCCATTTCTTGTTAATTCTCTTATCACAGGATCAGTTAACATTGCAGCTTTTACAGCATGCATCACATCTGGGTCTGGATCAATTATAATTATAGATCTATTTCCATTCTTTCCACCTACCCCTTTTACATGGCCATCATCATGGAAACCTGCATATTTAACTGAGCCAAGGGCAGTTGCTGAAAGTTTAGCCCCCTCTAGTATACCATCGAATTTGAATGTTACTGGAAATATTGAATTTGGCAGAACTCCACACATAACCCGTGGATCATTGAATCTTCCTAACCTATATGGATCATATGCAAATATGTGTGAAGCATATTGTGTGGCCATTGTTCTTCCACCTTCAGCAGCCAATCCCTGAAG
>DATDTS010000082.1:0-10328 GCA_035290745.1 Candidatus Bilamarchaeaceae archaeon
TAATTATGTGTCAAAAGATTTAAAAAGATGAGTTTATCTTTAGTTAGTTTTTATTCGTATCGTCAAAACAACACCAACATTTTTAATTCTCATAACAAATGAATAATCTCATGGCAACATATTACCTTGATATTGAAACAACTGGCCTAGACCCAAAAAAAGACAAACTAATAACAATTCAATATCAGGAACTTGACCGCAACACTGCAGAACCAATTGGCAAATTAAAAATACTAAAAGAATGGGAGACTTCAGAAAGCGAAATAATAAAAAAATTCATAAAAGACTCAAAAATAACAGATAAATACAAATTCAGTTTCGTACCAGTTGGGTATAACCTCTGGTTTGAACACAATTACATAAGAGAAAAGTGTGAACAATATGCTCTACCAAAAGTTGATATACTTGACAGGCCTTTTATTGATATTCACACCTGTGCAGTCATAATGAATAAAGGGGAGTTCAAGAATTCAGGTCTAGATAAAATGACAAAAAAACCCTCAAGTGGAAAAGTAATCCCATTATGGTATGAAAAAAAAGAATATAACAAAATAATTAATTATATAGAAATTGAAACAGTAGAATTCATAAGATTAACAAAATGGCTTTACAAAGAACTACCAGAGGCTCTTACAAGATTCCGAAGGATAACCGAATAACATTAAAATTCTTCAAGTGTTTTTTGCTTTTTATCAACAGTATTTTTCCTAGATGTATCAAAAAATAATTCACCAAAAACACCATCATGACCAGGAACCCATTTGATTTCCCCTTTGTTTACTTTTTTTATTGCCTGAGAAACGTCAGGTGAAATTGCCATGTCCAGCTGTTCATCGCTTGCCTCATAAACTGCAAATTCATTCCCAAAATATTTCACCAATTTATTATATGCACCAGCAACATGAATTGTGTTTTCTCCTTTTTTAATTGCTTTTGAAATAACAGTTTTAAGTGGAACAATATACTGGAATGGAACTGCGTTTTCTGGTTTAAATCCATATTTTCTGTCTGCAAGCTCAACAATTCGGTTCATGACTCCAATTGTTAATTTTCTCCCGCACGCAGGACATTTGTTATTGTTCTTTTTAGATTCGGATGGTGATAAAACAACATTACAATTCCTATGCCCATCATAATGATATTTACCTTCTTCAGGATAGAATTCATAGGTTTTTATAAAACCTTTTCTTGTTTTTATTGCATTTATGATTGATTTATATGAAACTACATCAAGGTCAAAAACATTTGCCTCTCTTCCAAGTTTTTCTGGGGAATGCGCATCAGAATTTGAAACGAGTGCGTATTTATCTAGAGCACTTATCATCCAGTTTAAGATTGGGTCGCTACTTAAACCAGTTTCTAATGCAAAAATATTTTTTGTTTGGTCTTCAAATGCCTCTTCAATTTTATCAACACCTGAATTTGAACCAAATAAAGAAAAGTGAGGAGTCCAAATGTGAGCTGGAATAACAAAAATATCTTTTGATATTTGCATAAGCTCATCTATCAAAACAACTGGGGAAAGCTTCATCATTGGCCTGCCGTCTGCGGATAAATTGCCATATTTTGAAAGCATCTCATTTATTTGCGAAGCGATTTCAAGACTAGGGGCAAGAATTACGATATGGATCTTCTTAGATATGTCTTTTACCCTATAAAAAAGGGCAATCTCAACTGATAGGATAAACTTTATTCCGCTGTAATTATACAAACCTTTGTCCTCATCTTTTAGCTTGTATTTCAACTCATTAAAATAAGTCGGATGGGTAAAATCCCCTGTTGCAATAACATTGATGCCTTTTATTTTTGCACCTTCTGCCAAACCCTCTGGCTCGCATCTTTCACTTGTTGCACGAGCATATTTTGAATGAATATGAAAATCAGCCACAATTCTTGTCATACCCTAATTACAACGAGAAAATATAAAAAACTGGATCATGTAAGTATACTATAGCTAAACATAAAAGCAATTCCCAGAATAAAGTAAAGTACCTCTTCAGATTGTTCTTTTGGAAACTCATCCCTTAAAACAAAGTACATGAACGCACCGCTAATAAAAGGAAGTGCCGCATGTATGGCAGATTCTTCCAATATAAGGGCAAAAACTGTGCCAAATAAGTAAAAAAGAGAGGTAAACACAACAAAGAGTGAGGAGAATTTTGATTTGGTACACTGGGCAAATGACATCCCTGCAGCTGCAGCAACCAGAACAATTGGAATAAATGCAATAAGAAGATTGTCAAAAAGCGAAAAGAAAATAACAAGCATAAATCCTTTTATAAAATTATCAACAAAAAATCCAAAAGAGTGCAGTTCACGATATATAAGTTCTTTTCTCTGTCTTATCTTTCTATGTAGGTATATATCCAGTATATGATAAAACAAAAAACCTAATAACAAAAGAGAGGATAGATATTCAGAACTGTGAAATGATGTACCAAACACAAATATTTTTGGAAGGATATCTAAGAAGATTATAAAAACAAGCATACCTGCAGAAAAACTGAGCATTTTAGTTGGGTGCCTGTGATGTGCAAAATGGTGATAGGATAGTAGGAAAACGGATGTCAAAACAAAAGAAAATACAAAAACAAATACCATAAAAATTTACCTCAGTTTTACCAATTGAAAATTTTGTTATTGAAATCTTTCGATTTCAATACTATGAAAAGAAAACTGAGATAAGGTATAAAAGATTAATGGACATGCGATTATACAGTTATTCTGCCCTCATGTCCATATTGCCCTCTTGAACGCATGTGCTCTTCATCTGCTTCTGTAACAAGGCCTGCTTCCAATACGGCCATATATGGGGAGCCCGTATAATGATGATCTAACAAACCATCAAGGCCATTAGTACTGAAATCATTGCCTGATATGTCTCTGGCATTTTTCCCTGTTGTCCACACAAGCCATTTGACAGTAGCTACCCTGATCTCTTTGTCTGACCACATGAATGGAACCCTGGTCAACTCCCATGGATAAATTTTATCAGTTCCAAACCTACCATGATTAGCATGTTCCATTAATTCTTCAAAAGAATAGGCATATCCTGCTTCAACCAATGCAAGATATGGAGAATCACTGTACCTTCCTTTTAATAATCCCCTTAATCCATATTCATAAAAATCATGTTTACTGATTTCTTTCTTATCTTTTCCTAGGGTTAGATATAATTCTTTTATTGTCGTTTTTCGCATTTCGTGATCTTTCCAAGACAATCTTTCTGGACGGTTAATTATTCCTTGGTCATATAACTCTTCTGTTTTTCCATCTGCAACTAACCTCCCTATTTCTATATTTATTGCTTCTCGTATCTCTCCATTGGTCATTGGCCGCATTGGGTCCAACCTAAGTTCACCAGTTCGATTACATGCTGGTTCGCCAAATTCTAAATTTCTTCGTAATGTCTGCTGAGTCAATTCATCATATCCCTTATTAGTAACTCTAAAGTAACCGTTTTTAATAAAAAATAGATCTAGCCATCTCTTGAATCTTGCTGTTTTATCTGCCTGTTGAGGCGGTAGTATACTTGATCTAAATCCTGCACCGCCCCCATCCAGTGGAAACATATAAATCGTTGAATGCCTAAGTAACATAAAATATAGTGGTATTAGAAGGTATTATAATGTATTCCGTGAATTATTAATTAATCCTTTGAAGGACAATTCTCGATAATCCATTGATAGAAAAACAATTAGTTTTTTGATTACGTCATTGAACTGTGGTTCAATAAGCACATGAAACCTCCGGTTTCATGATGATTTGAACGAAGAGCACCCAGCCATAAATGGCTGGGTTTCATGCTCCTATTGAAATCCGAGATTTCAATGGACCACAAAAATGAGTTCATTTTTGTAGGTCATTCGTTCAAATATGTGCAAATTCGGCACTGTCATGAACGATCCATCGTTCATGAACATGTTCGCGAACGCTTTACTGCGGTTCGCGACATTCCTCCCAAGGTTAAAACCATGAGTTTCCGTGCCGAATTTCACATGAACTTTTTTCATGGTTCAGCATAAGGTAAAAAAGTTTAATGAACAGATACCGACTTTATCCATTATTGTTAGCTTTCTTTTGGTTAAGCTTTCCCAATTGAACGAAGTTCAATGGGCCTAATTTACCTATGGTAAATGGGTGCCTTGAAATTCCTTCAAGTGCACTCAGAGAACTTTGTTCTCTTGCGTCTTTGGAAAAGAAAAGGTTAATGGACTCGGAGGGAATTGAACCCCCAATCTCTGCAACTTTCGATTTCTGATGAAACTCTTTAGGCACTCCGAAAGAGTTTCTGCGAATGCAGCGTCATACCGTTAAACTACGAGCCCTGTTTTGAGATTTACGCTTTTCGAAGTGTTATCTTATCCCCAATTTTCAAATGATGTTTTTCTGAAAAATTGTCCATGTTGCAGGCAATCTCAACCCTTCCAAAATCATCCTTAAAAATAATTGGTTCACCTTTCTTTACATCACCAAATGTTTTTCCATAAAGGACATTAATGGAATTGACCTTGAGATCAGACCTTAGTTCAAAATTATCCATTTCATCTGACAAAACATTTAGAAAAATACTTCCAAAATTGTTAGCATCGATAACTTCAGCTTCTATTTTCCCATTTTTAAAAACCGCATTTTGAAACGGAGCTTTGATAAGTTTTGTTGCTTTGGAACCAAACTCTTCAATTGGAACACCACTTGCAAGATATGCAGCAGCAGGCATAAACACATCCCTCCCATGAAAAACAGGGGAAACAGGTTGCTGCATATATTTTTGAGTTGTTATTTCATGTACAGCAACAACCCCACCAAGCATTTCAGCAGCTGGGAGCATTACCCCATTATCAGGCCCAATCAGATAATCTCCTCTTTTTGTTTTTATTATAATTGCTTTCCTTTTTGTTCCAACACCCGGATCAACAACACAAACATGAAAACCAATTGGCAAATAGTTCACTGCTTCGAAGATTCTTGCCCCTGACCTTAAATCAAAACTGCTAACATTTGTAGCAAGTTCTACAATTCTGGCCTCTGGGCATATTTTTAATGCAATGCCCTGCATGGCACCATGACCTTTATTTCCAGGACCAAAATCAGTTATATAAGAGATGAGTTTCATAATGAATTTAGTAAAGCAAAGAGATTTAATTTGTTATTAATTTAATTAGACACATGCCCTTTAATTCTAAAAGATTTATTCAAGATGCAGTAGAAGAAATAAAAAAAACAATTGGAAAAGAGAAAGCTATTATTGCGTTGTCTGGGGGAGTCGATTCATTTGCTGCCGCTGCATTATGCGCAAAAGCAATTCCTAACCAATTATTTGCTGTTTATGTTGATACCGGACTAATGAGAAAAAATGAAACACAAAAAGTGAGCGAAGCTGCAAAGAATGCTGGAATAAGTTTATCAGTGGTTAATGCTAAAGATAAATTTTTCTCATCTTTAAAAGGTGTCGAAGAACCTGAAGAAAAAAGAAAAATAATAGGTGAAAATTTCATCAGAGTATTTGAAAATGAAGCAAAAAAAGATAAAGTGAAATTTTTAGTCCAAGGAACAATTGCGCCAGACTGGATAGAAAGTGGTGGAGAAGGCAGGGATAAGATAAAAAGTCATCACAATGTTGGCGGATTACCAGAAAAAATGCACTTAAAGTTATGCGAGCCGTTGCGTGAAATTTACAAACATGAGGTAAGGCAAGTTGCAAAAGAATTGGGCTTACCTAATTATATATATAATAGACAACCATTTCCTGGACCGGCACTGGCGGTTAGAATTGTGGGGGAAGTAACACAAGAAAAAGTCAAGATTGTCCAGGATGCATGTGAAATTGTTGAGGTCGAATTAGAAGAATCAGCAAAAAAAGGGGAAATAGAGTTGCCATGGCAGTACTTTGCAGCATTATTGCCAACAAAAACAGTTGGAGTAAGAGGAGATGAGAGGTCATATCATTATACGATTGTTGTCAGGGCGGTAAAAAGCCTAGATGGGATGACTGCTAATTTTTCACATATCCCACATCAATTATTGCAAAAAATATCAACAAGGATAACTAATGAGATAAAAGAGGTTGGAAGAGTGGTTTATGATATTACCAATAAACCTCCTGGAACTATTGAATTAGAATAAATAATAAAGATAATTCACGTTCGTAAAAAAAATAAATAATAAAAAATAGATTGTTTTGATACCGAGAGTGGCAGAAGACCGAAATGTGCTTGGCACATTTCCATTCAACGTAGAGCCACACATTATTTGGTATTATTCCTTCAAAGAATCAACCTAACATATGAAGAAAAGCACTAGAGATTCCATCTGGGTGTCGTATCTTAATGGCCTGAACATTTGCAGTTAGCTCAAGTTGTCGATCAACATCACTTACCCTTCTGCCAGTAAATTCAGAACCATCCCTTAATACAGAACGAGATAAACTAGAGAATAAATCCATTACACCATAAACAGCAGAGATAGTTAATACCAGGGTTGGAGAAGTACGGGAAGGAATAACTTTATTGAGTAAACTTTCCTCGGGTTTTTCCTCTAATTTTGAGACCATATATAACACGCATTCACAAATAATACAACTATTGTTGAGAAAAGTTTTTAAACAGAAGCCTTATTAATACCTTTTTTCGCTTGCAGGTTAGAGGTTAGAGTTGATAAAAAATCAAAATTGTGGTCTTTAGATATGTTTAAAAATGTTTTGATATAATACATGAAATACAAAAAATATTAACAAAAACAAAAGGTGGTATGAGGATGGTATTTAGAGCAAGACAATCAAGAACAAGAGGACGAGATAGCAAAGCAGCAGTAGCAGTAGTTGCAGGAGCAACACTTTTTACACCACTAGCTGGTACATTAGCAGGATGTGGAGATGAAACAGCAAAAGCACCTGCAAGAGAAGTAAGTGACGGTGGAGATGATGTTGTAGTGCCTGGATGCCAAAATGATGCGGATTGTACAGCACCTCAAGTCTGCCGTGAAGCTACCTGTGTTGATGAAGCACCAGTAGAAACACCAGATGCAGGACCAGTAGAAACACCAGTACCTGAACCAGTAGCATGTCCAAGCGATGAATCAAGAGTATGGGCTCAAGTAAAGGTAAATGAAGATAGCTGGATTAGCGGAACTGAAGGATCAACATTTGTTGTTGAAACAAATGACGCACCAGTTAGTTATACATTGGAATATGATGCTGGAACAAGCAGATTAAGCTTAGTATCACAAACAGATGTTACAGTTCCTGAGATAGGAACAGGCGTACTTAAAATTGACCTTGCAAGTGGTGGCGTAGTATTGCAAAATTCAGAAGGAACTACCCCAGTCCCAGGAAGTGTAAGGCAAGATGCCTTTGCTGGAAACATTGCAAGAGAAGTGCTTCCAAGATTGGAACTTGCATTTAGTGACACTGAAACTCCAACAAGACAAGGAACAGTTGCATTGAATGTTGATGGAGAAGTAGTCGTATTATCAGAAATGGCTGATGGCAGAACTGCACATGACTCAGAAGCTGGAACACAAGTTGTGTTAAAAAAAGTAACTGATAACGGTGTAGTTGTTGATATTACAAATGCCAACGGAAGGAGAGAAGATAGATACCTCTCAAGAGAAGACGCAGGATTTACAGACTCAGCTTCATCTGTAACAGTTGTAGCAGTAAATGATAAATCAACTGAAGCAACTGGTACAACTGTAGAGGTTGCAGAAGAAGGCGCAGACGCAACTGTAACTCCATTTGCATGCCAGGAAAACCCTGCTGCAAACCTTGGTGTAGATGTCAATGGCTCTAGTGTTGTTTCACCAGAAGTTCATGGTGCACTTGAGGTAGGAAGGGTCTACTCACTTGGGGATGGCGTTGGTGTTGAAATCAGCAGACATGTTGTTGACGACTCAGGCGTAGATGTTGTTGAATTAAAAGTAGGTGAAGTGGTAGGAGAAAGTGTGCTTGGCGAAAATCAAAACGTTGGCGGAGTACAAAGATTTGGAAGAACCGTAACACTTGTTGCAGGCGGAGCCAGTGAAAATATGGTAGCCACCTTTACAATGGGCAACGGTGACTTGACACAAACCTACACAGTAACATTCAGCGGCATAAATTCCGCAGAGTAATTTTTTATTTTTTCTTTTTATTTTAATTTGATTTTCTATTTTTGAATAAATAATAAGGATAACCCATAATTCACGTTCGTAAAAAATAAAAAAATTAAATAGATTTAATTGCTTTTGAGCCGAGAGTGACGCGCGAGCGTCACATAGTTATTAATTATAAATTAAGAACTTCCCTAGCCTTATCAAAATACCCAGGAGCAGGTTTTATTGCAACTTGAGTATAATCTTCTTTTTTACTTACAATATAAAGGCTCTCCAGGTTTACTCCCCTATTTGATAATTTTCTTGTAATTTTTCCAAGTTCCCCAGGTCGGTTCATCATATTCAAAACCAATATTTCAGATTCATTTATCTGCAAACCAGGGATTCTAGAAAGTGATTTTAATGCAGAAATTATATCTCCTGTAACAATCCTAAAAACAGCGCTTTTGTCTTTTTCATATGCAGAAATGGCTTCAATATTTACTCCAACTCCACCCAATGCTTCAGAAATAGAAGCAAGGGTCCCTAATTCATTCTTTGAGACAATTGTTATTTCTCGCATAACTTCACCCCTCACTTTCATAGCTAATTAGTTTAGTACAAACTTATTAAAAACTCTTGTCCCAGAAACTTTTTTATCTTAATATATACTAGGGAAAAAAGTTTCCAATTGAACGTCGCAACGTTCAATGAGATTTGAAATTCTAAAAGAATTTCAAAATTTGGAACAAAAAGTTCCAATCTCATTGAACTTAGTTCAATAGGTCATCAAAAAATCGGAGAAAGTTTATCAAAAACTACATACTAGGGAAAAAGTTTCCGATTGAAGCAGAGCTTCAATGAGATTGGAAACTTTAACCTAGTTGATACTTATGAAAAGTTCGTACACAGATAGCAACAAAACGAAACATTTAAATAGTTTCACATACATAAATGTACTTATATATTAACAAAAAGGTGGATGAATTATGATGAGACAACTTAGATCAAACGTATTAACACGAGAACAAAGGGTAGATAGATTAAGGGCAAAATTGCCAGATGGTGCTGTTGAAAGGATGACAGAAATGGCTAAAAGAGAACAAGCAAGGCCATTTGTACCTGCAGCATTGGAAGTTTTAGCATTGCAAGGAAAATCATTGGCAGATGCAAAACGTGATGTTCAAGCCCTTAAAAGAGGACAAACTAGGGACAACGGAACTTTGGAAAGATTGAAAGCAGTAGAAAGACAAGTAACTGATAAAAGTGCAGAAGCAGCTGTTCTAGCTGGAGAAGCAACAGATTTGGTTATAGGAACAACTGGTATGACAAAAGATTATTTTGAAGGAAAACCAACACCAGAAGTTTATGAAATTGTTAACGCAAAACTTGGTGAAGTAAGCGGTGAAATGCAAAGAAAACTTGCAAGTGGAGACTTTAATGTTGGCGAGCTTACGAAAAAACTAGAAAAACTAAACGAGGCAAAAGGAAAATTGGAAAGTGCACAAAAGCTAGAAGCTGAGGTTGCAACTCTTAAAAGAAACAATGATCTTGATAAGATAGGAGAAGTAGAAGCAAGAGTAGCACAAGCTGTAGATCAGGTAAAAGATGCAGAAGAACTAGTAGCAAAATTAGAAACTGAATTAGGGTCAGATGGTGCATATAAAGCAGCTCTTGAACTTGCAATTGATCTTGGAACAGAGCTTATTACTGGAGAGATTGCTGTAAGATTAAGAGTGGGAGACAGGAAAGGTGCTGGTTTAGAAGGGCCACGCCCTGCTGGCATATCTCTTGAATTTGAAGAATTACCAGAACTTCCTGATTTTGATGAAGGGAGAACAGACCTAACTGGCGCTGACGCAGAAGAAGTTGAAGAGGTAGGATCTGCTAGAAGAAAACCACCAAAATTAGTAACTGCTCAAAATATAACCGTAGATGAAGTATTGCGATTAGTAAGTGATGCAAAAGAAGATGATGGTCTAGCAGATGTTCGAACTGTAACTTTATTAGTTGAAACTGCAGAAGCTCAAAATGATGATGTAGGTGTAGCAGCACTTATGGGATTTGCAGAGCTTTATGATGCAGGAAAACTTGATCTTGAGGCACTTCCTGAAGAGTTAGGAGGAAAAATGAGTGGATTCAAAGATGGAAGAGTTGGAACATTAGCACAAAAAATCATGAAAGCATTATTTGAAGATAATGTAAAACCTGGACAATTAGTCAATGCAATGCAAGGGTGATGTATACATGTCATTTAA
>DATDTS010000083.1:0-7932 GCA_035290745.1 Candidatus Bilamarchaeaceae archaeon
ATTAGAAACGTTTAGAAGATTTGTTAGTCATGTACGTGAATCAGAAAATGTTCTTCAGGTTATACCAATTGAAATGGGCACAGATCCATTAGTGCAAGTTACCTGGAAGGCTCCAGTAACTTCTTATGATGCAGTACTAAATAGTGGTTGTGTAATTAGTTCATCCTGCTATTCAAGGGAGGGTTATGAAGGTTACAAGGTGTTTGCACAGAGCCCGTCTAAAATAAAAAAACTGCTTTTGGAATTAGACCAAATCGGTGAGGTTCGCATGTTTTCAATAAAAAATTGTTTTTCAGAAACATCTCAGTTTAACTTGACTCAAAAACAGAAACAGGCAATTGCTTCTGCAATCTCATTGGGGTACTACGAGTGGCCGAAAAAAGTCAATCTTAAAGAGCTAGCAAAAAAATTGGGCATAAAAAGAAGGGCATTACAAGAAAACTTGAGGAAAGCTGAATCAAAGGTTCTCCCGAATATTTTGAATGAATTATATATCGAATGATTGGAACGTTTACATGACCATGGTCACTGAATTCTTAAATAAAATAAAAGATTAATTTTAATTATGGAGCAGGATGGGTTATATAAACTATTAAACAACCAGTGGAAAACTACTTGCAGAATACTCTTTGGTTTTGAAGTAGGGAACTTAGATGAATACAAAGAGTGGTTAACTGAATTAAACAACCCTAAACTTGTAAAAAAATCTTCTAATTCTGGGATTGAAACAGTGTTCACAAACAATGCGTTCAGTGAAAATGCTAAATTTATTTCCATGGATGAAGTTGATTTCAATAAGAAGTTCGAACCATTGGACATAAATGAAATTAAGGATATTGACTCGATATTGCAAGCATTGCAAGAAAGATTCTATTATTGTGGCAATATTGTTTTGGGCAACTCCAAGTTTGTTGAAAAAAGTTCAAATGTAACTGACAGCTTTTTTGTTTATAATTCGGTTAAAATAAGTGACTGTAAGAATATTGTGTATTCCCAATATCTAAGGCTTTGTGAGAATATTTTTGGAACTAATGAAGGTGGTGAATCTAAATTTTGTATACGATGTAGTATACTTTTCAAAAATATGAGATGTTTTGAACTTTGGAAAAGTACCAGTTGTTCAGATTGTTACTATTCATTTGGATTAGATAGTTGCAGAGATACCTTTTTTTCATTCAACCTTGTCGGAAAGCAATATGCTATAGGGAATAGAACATTACCAAAGGATAAATTTTTTGAAATAAAGAAGAAATTATTATCTGAAATTGTTGAAAAATTAAAAAAAGACAAAAGACTGCCATCTTTAGTTGAGGTAGTTGGGAAAACTACTGAACACAGTGAAGCACTTAAACTAGTCGAAATAATGGCTAAAGACGATGTAACTAGTGATAAATCAGTAATTGAAGACCTATTCTCAAAAACTTCTAGTGTGTTGTTTGGTAAATCCTTAGAAGGTGGGATTGATACTTATGATAGATGGTTGAGAAGCCATATTGTGATCCCTTACCCACTTAAATCCGTTCTTAGCAAAAAACAAATTCAAATGTCAGATTGGCCAGGTTTATCACAATTGCCTAAAGAAAAATTGGTTACTTATGATGAAGCCCGTAACATAGCTGCGAATATCAAGATATCAGAAAGACAAGCAGAAAACCTAACTCTAGACAACGCATTTGATCTCCTGAGCAGTATTGCATACTATTCTCCAGAACAAAGTACTGGAAGAAATTTAAATCTTATAGATTGCCAGTGGGGCAGCGATGCATCAAACTGCTATAAATCAGTTATATGCGTATATAGTAAGAATTGCGCTTATTGTTCTTGGCCAAGGAGTTCTGAGAACTGTTTTGGGTGCGGTATAGCCTTTGATTGTGACTCTTCTATGAAGTGTTACGATTCTGTCAAATTAACAAGATGTTTAGAAGTGGACGGTGGAAGGAATAGTCATGATGCTTATTTTTGCCATAATATAGAAGGATTACGAAATGCACTTTTTTGTTTTAATGTAAAAAGCCTTAGGCATGCCATAGGAAATTTGGAGGTAGGTAAAGAAACATATGAGAAGGTCAAAAAATTAGTAATTAATGAGATATTGGATGAACTTGAGAGCAAGAAGAGCCTAAAGTGGGATATCTTCAATTTGATGGAATCTTCCATCAAAAGGGAACGGTAAACCAGTTCCCTGCTTATCGAGGAGAGGCAACTAACCGTTGTGCAATGGTGTCAGTCATAAATAGCTAAAAAAGCATATACATTGTGTGGGAATATGGAATGCAGAGAACTTCACCTCTATTCTGAGAAGGTAGAGGAAAATGATGTGAAAAACCTATTCAACATGGTAATAAAGGCAAAGATACCTTTATTCGGTTTCCTTAGCTTTAGGGATATCCTTTCAATAAATGCTGTTACTCTTGTAATAAAAAGGTCAACCAACACAGTAAAGTTATATGTTAAGGAAAAGGAATCTATTGACAATGTTTCAGCATTAGTTTTCCCATTTAGAGTATGTGATTCTGCCTTATTAAAGCTCTCAAAAGGCTCGTTTTTTCCAGTTCCAAAATTGTTTGTAATAAAAGGCGGAACCTTTGATGTACTCGATTTTATGTTAAAAGAGGATATTGAAGAGCTTACAATTTCTGTAACTAAATTTTTAGGACAATTTGTTGGATTTGCAACCTTAATAACAACAAATGGAAGAAAGGGAAAGGCAATTGTTACCAGTCCACAGAAATTTCTAATGATCAATCTTGAAAAAAACCCATCCATCTACATTGAATTGCTGGAACCTTTGCCAAAACAAATGTCCATGACATCGAACTTTCCAGTTTTTGAAGAAAAAGGAATTAAGATGGGTGTAGATAACTATGATCCACTTCAGCATACTGTGATTGCTGGGACTTCAGGTTCTGGTAAAAGCAAGGGACTTTATGTTATGCTAAGGGCATTAGAGGCTAAATATAAGGACAATGCAAGAATAATTCTTGTTGATCCTCATGGTGAATTTGTACGTTTAATGCCCCATGCAAGGGTTGTGAATTTTGTAAATAATTATGTTGAACCATTGGATGTAGGAAGAGACAACTCGCCAATGCTCACCCAACTAGTCTCACAACTGATATCCTCATCTATTGGCAAGGAGAACAAATATTCAGAGAGGGTTTTATTCTACACAATTCATTTGCTTACATCTATTGGAAAACTTGAACTCAAGAACATAAGTTCTCTATTAACTGATTCTTCAGTAAAAGCCCAATACGTGAGTTTATGTGATAATGACGAAGTAAAAAGATTTTTTGACGAGGAATTTAATGATATCAATATCCACCATTTCAATGACGCCATACTTCCAATTTTGAACTTTATTGGAGAATATGAGTTATATCTGGGAAGCAAAAAGAAGCGAGAAAGCCTGCTTGATCTCATGAACAGCAATAGAATAACCATTGTATCATTTGACCCAAGTTTTTTTGGAAAGAGAATGATAAGCTTTCTTGCAGGAGCTATAATAAATCAAATGTATATCCTTGCTATTACTGGAAAGATTCAGAAGAAGCCAACTATTTTAGTTGTGGACGAGTTCCCAAGGGTTGAGACAAGAGTTATAAAAGACATTTTATCCGAAACCAGAAAATTCAACCTATTTGCATATCTCTCATGCCAATATTTAGGGCAGTTAAGCAAAGAGGTTCTTGATTCAATAATATCGAATACTCATAACATAATAGCATTCAAAATCAACAGACAGGATGCAACATTGTTAAGCTCAATAATGGAAATAAAATTAGAGGAATATTTCAAAAAATCAAGAGCAACAACCGAACTTGAAGAATCAAAAAAGGATATGTTTGTAAGGCTTCATAGAAGAGAGTGTATTGTTAGATTGTTTGATGGCGAAAGATATCTTTTGCCTATGAAACTAAAAGTAGTTGATGCAAAGCAATGGGGGTATAAAGAGCAGTTTGCTCCTGTACAAAACGCAGTTAATGAACCAGATGATGAATCTGATGGCAATGAGGGATCAACTCCTTTACGCTACAAGAATTTCCAGCAATCTAATGAAGAGGACGTTCCACAAAGCCAACAGAACTACCAACAGGAAAAACAACAAGAGGAAAAAGACACCGAAATGCCACCAGAAAAACCAAGTCTTCCAAATCCTATAACAGAGCGTTTGTGGTTACGTGAAACCCCTGGAACTATCTATGGATTGGAAAAAGCAAAAATGAAAGGAAAATCAGCAGAAAGACCAATACAAGAAGGCAAAAAAGAAAAAGATTAGTCCCTAAAACGCGGAGGGGAGCGCCCCTGTCGTGAACCGCAGTGGCGTTCACGAACATGATCGCGAAGGCTTCCTGCACTTCGCGACATCCTCATTTTGAGGGCTCCCTATTGAACTTCGTTCAATGGGCCCAGAGAACAAAGTTCTCTTGGGCATTCTGATCCTCCCCCTAACTAAAATAAAGCGACCCGACAAGCCTAATTATCGTCAAGAAACCTATGGATTTTAGTCCATGCTAATGAACATTGTTCATTGCACATATTGAGCAAAGCTCAATAATGTGGATGAATTGACCCATAAGAAAAAATAATTTTAACTTAATTTTTACTCTGTAGCAGGCGCGCTGCCCAAGGGCAGCGCACAAACTTCCATGAGAAGACTGCTACGGAGCTGAGAAGATGAATAGCACTAGCTTTAGAAATTAAAAATGTCAAAATCAAGTGTTTTATCTTTCTTCAACCTTTCATGAATTTCTTTCAAAAACATTGCTTTAATTTCTTTATATTTAGCTAATGGTAATTGTACATTGCCTATTGCATTTTTCAGGTTCTTTGCATTAAAACAAAACATGGAATCCCTGACATTCTCGCAATTGTGAGAAAAAAATAAATCACTGCAATTGTTAGAATCGCTGACTTCAAAACAACGTGTAAGGCTCTCTGAATTATAACATTTAATGCAGAACTGGGATGAGAAAACGTAGTAACAACCAATTGTGTACTCCGATTTTCTTGGCCAAAAAGAATAAAACGCGCCTTTTGTCTGGTTCATTCCACATGTTTTGAAACAAGTATGTGCATCATAATATATTGAGCATTCTGAAATATTTGTGTTAACACCAAATATAGTATCTGGAGTTGTTATTGATATTTCCTTTAATTTTTTTGCTGCATTTCCTAATGAAAGAGATTCAAGATCATTTTCTGAAAGTTTTCTCTTCCCAACTGATTCGTATGCTTCATTTATTTCAACAACCCTTGACTTTATATCCTGGTAAAAATCAAATGGAGGCAAATAAACTATTTTATCACTAATATTCGATTTTACTTTATCCATTTTTGCAACTGATCTTAATCCCCAGTTCTCATAATCTTTATATCCTTCTAATTTTTGTCCAAGAAGTACTGAAGTTATTGTTTGAAACATCTTTTCATGTTCGTCCATTTCATTCACATCTTATAATGTCAATCACTGAAGGGAGCGTTTTTTTTCTTTTTAGATCCTCTGCCATTTCAGCCAGTAATTTTTTCTTTAATTCTGTGTACCTTTCTTTGGTAAGAGCAACATTGCCTATCATATAATTCTTGCTTCTTTGATTAAATGAAAAAATACAATTTGTGCAATTTTCCAGGCTGGCTGAATAATAGCTGTCTGATACAACATTGCAATGAAACAATTCCATACATCTTGTTGTTTTATATGGGTCCATTACATTTATGCAAAACTGTATAATGCTCCCAAATCTGCAGCCGAAGGCATAGGAAGGAACATATATTGATGTTGTATAAGCTACATATTTTCCATCGTATACATCCTGGCATTCTAGTGCATAAAATGTGTTAACACATCTGTGTGAATCAATAACATATTTAGATGTACCTAATACTATATTTCCAGTGTATGCTGCCCTTTCTCTAACCTGATTTAAAATTGAATCAATATCCTTTATGTCATCTATATCAAATGGGTTATCCAAAATATTTTTTTGATATACAAACATTTCATCATGAGCTATAACTGGGGCGTCTTTTCTAATTCTATCTGACGATATTGTGACATCTTTACCAGATATTGAAGATTTCCTTTTTTCAATTGGATCAGTATACCTTTTTAAATAATTTTTAAATTCTAAAAGATCCCCAACTTCTTCACCCAATAATATTTTGCAGGTTTCCCTCCACGATTTGTTTATCAGATAATATGCCTCATTTTCCATTTCAATCACCTTTTTCTAAAGGTGAGCAGTGAACGCAGTTCACTCAATCACCTAAATTAAAAATATCAAAATCAAGATCTTTGTCTTTCACAAGTCTTTCATGAATTTCTTTCAAAAACATTGACTTTATTCTTTTATAATCGTCAGGTTTGAGTTGCACATTTCCTATGGCATTCTTCAGATTTTTAGCATTAAAGCAGAACATTGAATCTCTAACATTCTCACAGTTATGACAGAAGAGTAAATCACTTGAATTAGAACAACAATCAACTTCAAAACATCTTGTAATTGAACTTGAATTATATGCATGGATACAAAAACTGGAGTTAATTATACTCTTGCAACCAAACGAATTTTCGCAATATAATGCATAATTTGCATATGCTATATTTTTTGTATTAAGAAAAACATCCTCGCAATGGTATAAGTTTCTTCCTCCTCCTGCGCCACTTGAATTCTCTACGTTTTCGCATTCCTGATACCTAAAATTACCGCAAACAAAAGCAATTTGTTTTACCATTTCTCCAATTTCTGTAATACTCTTACAATGAAAATCCTCTGCCTTAAACTTAGGTTGTTCTAGGTTTTGCATCTCATCTAAAGAAAACAGTTTATCCATGTTCAATGGTCTTTTTAGAAAATTTAACGATGGTGGAGCCCAAACATCTTTGTCACTAATCGCTGATTTTCCTTTAATTGGCAAAGGCACTCTTTTTCCAAGCCATTCTGCATATGATTCAAGATCACTAAGTTCATTTCCAAGCAGAATCTTTGTTGCTTTTCTAAATTCAACTTCAATTTCTTTCATGAGCCTACACCTATTAGATCTAATATTGAGACTTTACACATTTTTTTCTCTTTTAATTCATCTGCAATTTCAGAAATCAATTTTGATTTTATCTCATTATATCTATCTTTTGGCATTTGAATATTACCAATCATATTCCTTTTTGCTCTTAGGTTAAATGAAAACAGACAGTCAGAGCATCCAATTAGATTATATGAGAAGTAGCAATCAGAGCTTTTTACTGAGGTTGAGCATTCAAAACACCTTGTAAGGCTGTTGTTATAAAAACATCTAATGATATACGCGCACTGCCCACTTGATGTTGCTCCAAACGTGTATTCACTATTTTGTAAAAGATAAGAATACGCGATATACTTGCTTTTTATTAAGATTGATGAGTTTATTACGCCTGTGCTATCAATTATTGCATCAGAATCTTCTACAAATTTAGAATTACCTAAAACTTTACCTCCAGCATACATTAATCTTTCTTTAACAGCTTCAAGAATAGAATCAATGTCTTTTATCTTGTCTATATCAAGTGGTTTTGATGAGGTTTTTTGATTGAATCTACTAAGTTCTTCATCATAATCAAAAAATTTTGCTTTTTTATTATATTCTTCAGAAGCTAACCATACTTTGTTGTCTGAAAAACTAGAAGTAAAGAACTGACCAATTGCTGCTGGTTTCAAGTATTCACTGAATTCTTTCAATTCTCCTATCTCATTTTTGAATAGGATTTTTGATGTTTTTTTCCATGCATTGCCAACTAATAGTTGGCAATTATTGACGTCATTTTCTGACGTCAATTCATTATTTAATAATTCATAAGCTTCCTGTGCCATAACTTTAACCTCTTTCCGCCAATATTGAAGATGTCTATTGATAAGTCCTTGTTTTCCAAGATTTCATCAGACATTTGCTCTATCA
>DATDTS010000084.1:0-2829 GCA_035290745.1 Candidatus Bilamarchaeaceae archaeon
ATAGGCAGTGTTAATAAATGACTGATAACCTCTCTTCGTTATATTGTTGAATAAACCATCGAATAACAACTTCGTGCATTTCGTTCGATTTTGAAAATGCACACGTTTTTCTTACCAGCCTAGCTAATCTTTGTCTTAAAACTGTGTTGAATGCCTCAACTTGAGAAGTCCTGCCTTCTTTCTTTTTACCCATTTTATGACCACAAATCTTCAAAACTTTATAGACCTCCAGCCCATCGCTGGTGCTTAAACAATTAGCATAATCAATCGGTAACTTGTTATAGAATTCATTGAATGATTTTTTATCTCGGTTTCCGAGATGATAAGCAACTACTTGCTTTGTCCGACGACAAAGTGCAATCCAAACCCACACTCTATGTTCTTTTGATTGCACAAAAGACCACAGTTCATCAAATTCAACAATGTCATTAACTCTTGCAGGAGCAAGAGAATGAGAAAACTGTTTTAATTGGGAGACTTTTTTTTTAGCCAACGAAGAACGCTAGGAATAGAAACATTATATATGCGTTTCACTCCACGTAAACTAGAACGTTCTTTATACGCTCGTAAGATTTCCTCTTTACGGTCTTCATCGTAATATTGGGTTGTTTTCAATGTTCGATAACAACCACAATCTTTGCAGTGAAACTTCTGTCTGTTGCCAGAAGTTAATCCATTCATCACAATATCATTGCTATTGCAACTGGTACATATCTCTTTTTTTGCCATAACTACTAACAATCAGTCCGAGAATAAAAGCTTTTCTATCAGTCAAAGATTAACACTGTCGAAGTTTATAAATGTTTATGAAAATAACTACTACTAGGTACTAACGGTAAAGTTACTTCTTCCCAAATTCACAATACTTCCTGATAGTACAAACTTCACATTGAGGATTAATCGGCAAACAGATCCTCTGCCCATGGTCCACCAATAAACTATTCACATTAATCCATTCATTATGCGGAACGATTTTCTGCAAAGCCATTTCCGTTTCTTCGGGAGATTTAGTCCTAACCCAACCTAAACGATTAGAAATGCGATGTACGTGGATATCTACAGCAATAGCTGGCTGATGAAAGACTTGATTTAACATACAATTGGCCGTCTTTCTACCCACTCCAGGAAGAGAAGTCATTCCTTCCAATGTATGGGGTACTTTTCCATTATATTTTTCCAAAAGAATCTTACTTAATTTCTGTATGTTTCTAGCTTTTACTCGATAAAAACCTATTTTATAGATTATCTTCTCTAATATTTTCAGATCAATATTGACAAAATCACCTGGATTCGAATACATTCCAAACATATCTTTTACAATTGGAATCACAGTAGAATCTTTTGAACGAGCGCTAAGAAGTGTTGCAATGAGTAGCTGAAAGGGAGTATATTTAAGTTGCTTTAGATGTTCCAACATCGTGGGCTGATGAGTTTTACTTAGAATAGAAAATATCACACCTATTTCCATTTTATCAACCATATAAAAAAGAAAGAAGAACTACTTTATAATTATCTCTATTCAAACAAACAACAAATATAATCCCAATAAAATCATGAACACACTCATCCCAAAGTGGAATAATGAGAAAGTATGCTTCTTCCATTTATCAAATTCTTTGGTATTATCCCAGCCTTTTCGTGCAGCCCACTTATACAATTTCTCACGGATGAGATATACGATTAGTAGAACAAATACCAATAATAAAGCAATGATAATGCCATAATAAAATATTAAAGGCATGACTACAAATCTATTGACTGAATCCATGGCTAAGAGACGCATGGAAAGGAAAGTTTTGCTCAGGTGCGCATACATCAACATACTAACTAAGAATCCACATATGAAAAATCCCGGATAGGTTAAGAGATATTTGAATTTTTCACGAGGGTTAAAAGCTAATCTTGATCCAAAGAAATATTTTGCCCCCATAACCCCATAAATTGCCGCAGCTAATCCCAATATTTTGATGAAGAAAACACCTAAATTGGGATGATTTAGCATCCAAGTGAAATAACCAAATCCAAAAATGGCTAATGAAATAAACACTCCTAAAATGAATACTCCTCCTTTCTTTAAGATATCTGGATCAGCAACACCAGCTAATAGAGGAAGGAAAATCAATAGTAGAACTAAAGATCCTGATGTTAATCTATCTTTCAAAGCAGAAGTAGTTACTTTGAAAAATGTCAAAGTGTCAATTACATTCTTGGAGGATTTTGCACCAACAACTCCTACTGCCTGTTGAGCCGTAGCTTCAGGACAGGTGTTTTTATCATTTAACGCAATTCTTTCCTCTAATAAGTTTAATATTGGTGCTTCACCGATAAGATACGTTCCTGGAAGAAATACTGCTGGCACACCTTGAGCTGAAGCGGATAAACCATATGCTTCCAAATAATTTTCTAACAATTGAAAATTTTCTTTGTCATAATACACTTCATATTTTTGTACTTGTAAGGAGGGATATTTAATTTCTATATTTTTGATATATTGATCAACATTGGCACAATTGGCGCAATCTTCACCATAGAAGTAATAGATGCAATCAGTTTGACTATTGTCTTCAGCGGAGATGGCGAATGTACTTAATATAAACAATGTGATTAATAACAGTACAAACCTCATCTTCACCATATATAGGAGTATATGAATTTATTTTATAAAGGTTGCGTTTTGGAGGGCGTTGTGTGTATATTAATGATGTTTCTCCCAAAAATCAAATTTGTCTAAAATATTTTCAACGTCACCAAGATATTTCTTTACTTTTTGTTTAACTTTTCCATTTTCATCCCTATTTCCTTCAACGAGATAATAATAGTTTTTACCTT
>DATDTS010000085.1:0-2453 GCA_035290745.1 Candidatus Bilamarchaeaceae archaeon
AAATCCTTTTTCAACTATAATCCATTCCTCTAATTCAGATGGAAACCAAGTAGTTAACAGATATAATGTAAGTTTATTGCCTTTTATTGTTGGTGGCTTAAGTATTTTCTTAATTGGAGCAATTCTTTTTTCTATTTCTGGCTTGTTATCCTCTGTCACATAATTGATTTTAAATACATCTTCAAATTCATAAACAACTCTCTTAAATTGGTTTGTCGAGGTGTTTTTTATCAGGTCAACAACGTTTTCTTTATTTTTATCAGTAATCAATTTCTCATTTTTTCCATTATTTAACTCAACCCTATTTCTTTTTAGAAAATATTCAAGACTTTTTTGTGTGTTTAACAAACTAAATTTATCATTTTTATAATCATATGCCACATTAAGCCAATAGTTGTGCTTGTTTTGTTTTGGTTCAAATTTAAACAATACAAATCCATTCATAAATCTTAAAACATCAAAATATCTTGAGTCTTCAAATGCTTTTTTTGTATTATCAACTATCTTTTTTCTTATTTTTGCATATTCCTCAAAACTAATCCCGTTAAGGACATTTTTCTCAAAACTACTATAGGTATTTATTGAATGTACTGCAATTACGTCTTGTTCCTGCTCAACTGCCCCATAATTCCTTAATAAGATTGCATCCCCTTCTGGCGTTAAATGAATCATAGAATAGGTCGGCCCATTGTATCCTACCGATTTTCTAAGCGCTAGATTCATCACTTCTTTTTCGTCTTTGTATACATTTATTTGATAAATATCATAAAAAGAGTCTTTTTTTTCAGGTAATTTTACAAATTCAACTTGGTAGTTCTGGAAGATGAAAACTCTACAATCTCCCTTTACGGCCCATCTACCTGAAATTTCTTTCTCCATTTGGTCACATCCCCATTTTTGGTAGCTTTCCACCTTTCATCATTTTTTCCATCTTAGATCTGAATCCCCTATTCTTTTTGAACATGTTCATCATTTTTTCCATCTTCTCAAACTGTGATAAGAAATCCCTTACATCCTGTTCACTGCATCCGGATCCTTTAGCAATTCTTGAAATTCGTGAGCTTGCCTTTCTAATAAGCTTTGCATCTCTTTTTTCCTCATTTGTCATTGAGTTTATCATTGATTCAAACTTTTTCATTTTACCCTCGCTTTGTTCAACCATATCTTTTGGCAAATCAACTAATCCCATCATTGACATAACTCCTTTCAATGGCCCAAGTTTTTTTGCTGCTTTTAATTGATCATAAAAAGTTTGTATTGTGAATTCATCAGTTTGAATTTTACTGAGGTCTTCATCTTGCGCTAATTTTTGTACCTTCTCCATTAAAGCTTCAATGTCAGGTACTCCAAGAAGTCCGCCTACAAATCTTTTTGAGTTATAAACTTCAACGTCCTCCATTTTCTCCCCTACACCAATAAATGCTATTTTTGTGTTTGTTGCAGCAACAGCAGAGAGTGCCCCACCACCTTTTCCTGACCCATCCATCTTAGTCACAATAACACCTGTTATATTTACATTTTTATTAAATTGGTCTGCTTGTTTTCCAGCTACTTGTCCAATATCTGCACTTACAACCAAGAAGGTTTCATCTGGTTTAAGTACTTTATTTATTCCATCAAGTTCTTGTGCAAGTTTTTCATCAAATGCACTTCTTCCTGCAGAATCAATTAGTATGACATCGTCTTTTGATTCACTCAGAGCTTTTTTAACAATCTTTGCTGCATCTTTTTCTCCCTTAATTGTATAATAATTCACATTAACTTGTTTTGCAAGTTGTTCTAATTGTTCTTGGGCTGCTGGCCTATCAACATCCGCTGCCACTACACCAACTTTCAATCCTTTTGATTTATAGAAATATGCAAGTTTTCCTGTTGAACTTGTTTTACCAGATCCAAAAAGCCCACATAAAAGAACTTTATGTTTGTCAACTCTGGGAGTATACGTTTCACCCATAAACTGTACTAACTCATCATATACTACTTTCAAAACATGTTCCTTTAATGAGAGTGCTTCTAATTTTTTTGTTTTTAGCGATCTTTCCTCAATCCTTTTTGAAAGTTCAAATACTAGTTTAACGTTCACATCATTTGAGATAAGCACACGTTGTAAATCTTTTATCAGTGATTTTACCGCATCTTCATCAACATACGGTTTGTTAGTGAGCTTTGCTAGTGTTTCGCGTAGTTTTTTCCCTAGATCCATATCCTCACGCTATTAACTGAGATAAGTAACATTTTAATTTGCTTTGTAACTTCGTACTTATCTAATGTACCTTAACTCCTCTTCTCCGGATGCACTTTCTTGAGTAACAAATCCAGGAACATAAACCTGTTTAAGTATCGTTTTTGTATTAATCTCAAATTCAAATCCTTTTTCAACTATAATCCATTCCTCTAATTCAGATGGAAACCAAGTAGTTAACAGATATAATGTAAGTTTATTGCCTTTTATT
>DATDTS010000086.1:0-4381 GCA_035290745.1 Candidatus Bilamarchaeaceae archaeon
GCAGAAAAGAACAAACTAATTGAAAAAATCCCAGAACCGGAAATTACTGAATTGGATGATGGACAAGAGAAATCGGTATCTGATTTTGAGCAAATTGCCAATATTGTTATACCTCAAGATAGACGAGTTGAATTTTTTAATGAGTTTAAAGAACAACTTAAAACATTAAAAAGAAATGATAGTGGGGCGTTGATTATGGATGGAGGTATTGCTGAAATCCTTAAGCCTGCTGGAAAAAAAGGAATGATAACTACAAAGGAGTGAGATTTTGGTACAAGGACAAAAATTAATGGTAAATGTTTTGCTTAAGGTCGAACAAGCCGATGATCAATGGAAAATAGGTGCAACTTTTAATCAAGGTACCTTTTTTGATTATCATGTTTTTTTTGTTTCACATAGAGAAGAGGCTATCCCAGCTTTTAGAAGATACTTAGAGGCTAAGGATTATTTTAAAGGAAAATCAATTGATCTTAATCTAAATTCTGAATATAAAACAGAATTAGAACAAATCCCAGAAAAACCTGCTGAGGTTAGAAAAGCAGTTCCTGCAAGAAGAGAGGCACCACAACCTGCTGGAAGACGTGTTCAAGTGAGACCAGAACCACCAGAACCAGTGTTAGCCCGATCTCCTGCAAGGACAGGCAAACAAAGTGAAGCAGTAAGATTATTCTTATCTAAACAACAAGCAGATTTTGACAAATTCAAAGAAGAAATTGCATTTAAAGAAGGCTCAGTTCAAAATAGACAAACTCCTAGAGGTGCACTAACCCAAGAATTAATAGAAAAGAGAAACAACATTGTAATGGAATTGTATAATCAATTGCTTCAAAGAGAAGATTTCAAACTATTTGTGGCAGGTCTTGACAGTCATCCAGAATTATCTTCTTCCTTTAGGTTAGATGGTAAATTTAACCAAACATTAGAACTTGGGCTTAGAGTTATGCAAACTTTCTTGTCTTCTCAGGACCCATCTATAACGTTCAGAAACTTTGGACAATTTGATCTACAAACTGCCGAGGCTTTGAGAAAATATCTTGTAAAATGAAAGCATAGCTTTTTATACCTTTTATAACAATATTTTTAGTGTCTTTAAGGTGTATTTTATGATTAGAACTCGTGAACTTAGGTATGGTCAAGTTTCAACAGTTGTTAGGAAAGTTGCATCAGCAGCTCTTGTTTTTTCCGCATTTCAATTTGGTTCAATTGCTTTAGCTCAAGCCGCTGCTCCTAATGATTCTGTAGCATTGCTTTTTACTGGAAAATTTAAAACATTTTCCGAGAGACTTAGTCTTAGTTATCATGGCCCAGTTAAAAAAGATCAGTCAGTTGGTGGCGGATTAACACAAGAGGCAATACAAGAAAGAAATAATACCGTAAGGGCTTTATACAATAAATTGCTTCAGAATGATGCAAATTTTAGATTATTTGTGCAAGGTATTGAAAGTAAGCCAGAACTATCAAGACCATTTGAGTTAAATGGCAAATTTGATGACAGTTTGGAATTAGGTGTTTCAGTTATGCAAGCTTTTTTTTCAGCGTCTAAATTTCCAGGAAAAGAAAAACTTGGAGCAACTACATTTATTTCAGCTGAATTTGACGTATTGACTGCAAAAGCATTATGTCATTACGTTACTTCTGCAAAAGGAAGAACATGCGTTGAGAACTAACCATAAATCTATTTTCTTTGGTTAAGTTTCAATCTTGAAAACAAGGTTTTCAATATCTTTTGTAAAAAGAAAAGTTATTGAATAGTATTATATTTCTTCTTTGTTATTAGTATTACAGAGTGAGGAGGGAGCAGGTGCGCCCTTTGGGTGAGGAAGTTCTGTCCAGGTTAGGAATGTTATGGACTTAAGGTCTTGAAGCGCCAACAGACACGATACGAAGCTGATAAACTCATGTGGCTTTTGCTGAAGCTTTTGCCATTAGTTAAGCCTGGGTCAAAAGCTTCGATGAAACGGGGATGCTTTCTTTCCATTGATCCTGCAAGGCCTTTGTGCCGCGACCACTTGAACCAAGTTCAGTGGTTCTTTATTCCGAGTAATCGAAATAAAGATAGTATAATCCTGCTTGAACAAATTTGAAAAATTTGTTCGTATTGAAATTTCTATGAAATTTCAATTCAAAAAAACAGAAGACAGACTACTCTCCTCACTTGAACTTTCATCAGTTTATACAAATGTTAAAGTTCAATCAAACTTCCGCATTATTAATTTATGTCTCACTTGAACTTTTTCTCTTATTATATACCTATAAAAAAGTTCCCAATTGAGCGGAGCTCAATGGGCACATTGAAACCCATGGTTTCAATTGTGCAATCAAAAAGTCGAGATAGTTCTTAAAAGTGCAGTGTGGCTTCCCGATTGACCTACGGTCAATGGGCACAATGAACAGAGTTCATTCGTGTTCCAGGGTTTCGGAGCGAACTTCGTTCGCTTGAAACATCCGAAAACAATTTCGGATCGTTTTGCCATTTGTATATACCAAGTCAAAAGCCTAATCAAAAAGTCGAGGACTTTCCTAATACTTTGCGGACTCTTCTTTTAACCCATTTCGGGGCTTTGTTTAAGTATCCATCCAGTCTTTTTGTTTTTATTTGCTTCTTGATATCTGCCAAAACCTCTTGGTTGATTGGCAGTTTAAAATAAACAAAATCAATTAAAGTTTTTTCGAGGTCAGAAACAGGAATCCACATATCATAATACGGTATCATCTCAAATCCAAAAAACATTTTTCTATTTATCCTTTTTATTAGATAGTTGTTGCCTAAGAATTTTCTTATTCCTGTCCTGATTTTTCTTGAAGTGATAACAACTGGATTGGTTTCCTGATCCCACATCTTCCTTAGGCTAAGTGCCTCTTGCAATCCATAGTAAAAAGGAGGGAAGGCGAAACCTACAACTTCAATCTCATTTTTAAATGTGTACACTCCCTTTGTTATTCTTTTGATCTCTCCTTTTTTTGATAAGTGATTTAAGAGAGTATTCACATATCCAGCGCTAATCTTCTTCTGGCCAAGAACTTTTTTAACTTCAGATATGGTGAAGGTTGAACGTTTTTCGAAATTATTTCTAAACAATGACAGATACTTCATTCAAATACCTCTTTTGAGTGCCTCTAGTATTTGTTTAAATGAGGGTATGGCGCCGGTATAAACAATAGCTTTTAGATTTTCTTCATCTACTGGTTTTTTTATTTTATATACAAATGATTTCAAAAGATTGTTAGTTTCTTCTTTTTTCTCTTGATATCTAATAAGATGGTGTATATCATAAATATCTCTTATTAGCCTTCTAGAATTATACGCATTTATTTTTTCAACTAAAAGTTGTTCTGGAGAAAGTGTAAAAATATCTATAAATGAACCATCTATTTTTTCATATGGCCTAACTACAATATCTTTATCTTGGGGTAAAAAGTTTACTTCTAATCTAACCTCGACATTATTGTTAGATATCTTTGAAAAAACAACATTTTCAGTTTTTTTATATTTTATAAGCTGAAGGTTCCGTTCTTTTATCCTCTTAGTTAGTTCTCTTTCTAAATTTTCACCTATTATAAAATAGAAATCAAGATCTTCAGAAAATCTATTTCCTTGGTAGCATCTCCAAATAGCTGTACCGCCGTGCAAAACTGCATTTGGTTCTAGTCCATAGACTATATCAATAACTTCATCTTGTAGGAAAGCAGTTTCACTATGTAGTCTTTTTTTCAATTTGTTTGCGAGTGGAATTCTCATGGTATATAAATCAACTAAACTTATAAAAAACTATATGTTTGGTTCATTTATTATTCTAGTTGTTAATTCTGGCGCAAATTCTACAAATCAAGAAATTATTGGCAAGAGCCATCTTTGCAATTACAGCCATAGTCAACGCTTTTCATCGTTGTTCCATCACAATAATATTCTGTTAATTCACTGTCGCTTTTACAGAAATCACTTCTTATTCTTGTTTGAACACCGTTTGTAGAAGTTACATAACCTGCACTTAAAAAGAACTCGCCATTATCGGAATCAATACATGCAGGTTCATTGACCTTTTTACTAAATATGTCTGCTGAATGATCACTGTTTGTTATAACTAAAGTATATGCAAAAGCGACTGCTAGAACAAGCAAGAAAGACAACGTTGCAACTTGTTTTTCCATTTTTACACCACTTGATTATATCATTTAACTTTTAAAAATCTATCCAATATACCCTACGTTTTCTTCTGAGGCAGTAAACTTGTCTGTCAGGAATCCAGGAACATAAACCTGTTTAAGTATCGTTTTTGTATTAATCTCAAATTCAAATCCTTTTTCAACTATAATCCATTCCTCTAATTCAGATGGAAACCAAGTAGTTAACAGATATAATGTAAGTTTATTGCCTTTTATT
>DATDTS010000087.1:0-2788 GCA_035290745.1 Candidatus Bilamarchaeaceae archaeon
CTTGAGATTATTATAATGTGATCCTTATGGTGTCTGTAAAAGGTGGAATAATAAAAAGTGAACCAGTGGAAGAGGAAACAAGAGGACCAGTAATGTCCTATTGGACTGTTGTAAAAGTAAAAGGAAAAGAATACGAAGTAAAAGGAGATCTTATAAGTAAGCTTAGATCAACTAATTTTACTGAAAGTGATTTAAGAGATGTTTTTGCTGGGCGCAAGGTTTTTGGACCTGATGGCAACGATCTTACGCCAAAAGAGGTAAATAAGTTAGTTCATGAAATGTATGTGCAAGCATGTGAAGCAGGTAAGGTAGATGCAACTAGCGGTGCACCAGTTAGTGTGACAACTTTTTTTAAGCAAGAAATAAAACTTGAAGAAGTAGAAATTAAAGGAAAAAAATCATAGGTGTTTATTATTAGAAGAGCAGCACTAAGAGTGGCAGTTGTTGCCTCTTTGTCTTTTTCTTCATTAGCAATTGCCAGTCCAGTTCCACAACACTTGCCTTTGCCTTCAGTTCCAAGTACTATTACAAATTGTAGAATCAATGGGGACACTATAACTGTTACATATGCTGGAAATAGTGTTTCTTTGAAAAAAGATTCAAAAATTTTGTTAGCTGTTTGTGATGATTTACACGTTGTTTTTTTGACTCAAAATGTTTTGTATCAGTATTCAACAGAAATGTTGATATCACAAGTCGATGGGACAGTTGCAAGTTCATTGCGATTTGATGATAAAAATGTTCATTTTGTAGGTGCTGGGAAATTTAATGACACGACCTTATGGATTATAAGTAATAACGGGGATGTTGGAATTGTAAAAATATCTGCAACTGGACCAGCAGTATCTTGGCAGCATCAAATAAGTGATTTTAGAGTGATGATTTCAACAAAAAAAACAGCTACTGGATTTGAAGTGGCATACAAAGATTCAGGAAATAAAGATCAAACTACTAGTTTTACTTTTGAAGATCTTTAATTACTTAAGTTTATTAACATACAACGTCTGTGTAGGATAAGCCATTTCAATTTTCTCTTTTTCAAATACTTTTTTTATCTCAATGTTTATCTTTTGTTGGGTATCCATATATAGATTATATTTATTTGTGCCAACAAAATAGACAACTTCAAAAAGAAGAGCAGAATCGCCAAACTTATTAAAATGTACACGATCAAGTTCTGCAAGTTCAATCTTACTCATTATATCCTTTACCATTTCTGGTATTTCCTCAATTTTTTTTGTAGGAGTTTCATATGTAACTCCAAAATTAAAAACGACTCTTCTCTTTTTCATCTTCTTATAGTTGTGAATTCTTGTTTCAGTTAGTTCTCTGTTCGAGATAATCATTTCTTGTCCTTCCAATGTTGTTATTCTAGTCGACTTAATCCCAATCTTTTTCACAGTTCCCATATCTTTGCCAACGAGAATAGTATCTCCCAATCTGAATGGTTTGTCGAAATAAATGGAGAAAGAAGCAAAAACGTCACTTAGAACATTTTGCAAAGCAAATGCAATTGCGATTCCGCCGATTCCCAAACCAGCAAGCATTGGGGTGACATCATATCCAAGATTAGAAAGGATCAAAAGTGCAGCCAGGACCCATAAAACGATTTTGAGAATCTTGCCCAAAAGATCAATCATAGAAGTGTCTTCATCTTTGTTTTCTTCCATTCTTTTTTCAATCATTGTATTAGTTCCATAATCAATAACGTGTTGAATGCCTTTCACTGCGTAATACGTGAATAGAACAGTCATCACATAGAACAGAACTAGGTTGATTATCTGTGGAACAACAATAAATTGTAATGATACATACAAGGATAGAACTACATAAAAGGACCAGCCAATTGAATTTATACTCTCTACAAGAACATCATCCATTTTTGTCTTTGTTTTTTGTGATATTTTTCCAAGTTTTTTTAATATTGTATATTTAAAGAATTTAAGCAATACAAAAGATAATAGAAAAACCAATAAAGCAATTAAATAATCTTTTACCAGATTTCCTGCAAACTCATAACTAAGGAGCTCAATATCTTCAAAAACCATGTATTCATTAATTTTATAATATTTATAAGAGTTACGTTCGCTGCTTTTGTGTTGAGTACCATGTTTTTCAAAAAACAACTACTTAATAAATATGAAAGGTAAATACTATTATGCACTTGGTTGTTACTACCAAAGGCCGTTTGTCAGCTCATTCTGTTAGAAATGTTTTTGCCACTAAATTAGTTCGTGTTGATAGGATCAAATTGCTTATATGTGATATGGATGGAACTTTATATCCTGGATTAGGTAGTGAACTACTTGCAAGACTGTTTTTGAAAAACATTTTAAGGGGACTGGATCCAGATGCACTTGCTCAATTTGAACATGCCTATTTTGAGTTAATGCTTGAAAGGGAAAGAATTGCTTCAACTGGAAGACAGGTATATGCTGATCTTGTGAAAGGGACAATTGTTGCAGGAGGAAACTTGGAAACCAGTCATCTAAGTGTTGTGGAGGATGAACCAGTAATAATTAAGGCAGCACTTATTAGCATTGGGATGTCATCTAGACTAACAGATCGTTTATATGATGAGGCGAAGTTAGATTATTTGAGAAGAACTGGCATTGTGCATGTAGGAATAAATGATGAAGTTTATCGACTCATGAATTTGTTTGCTGGTATTCCAAAAGTTGTTGCTACGAACTCGTCAATAATTGCAGCTGAGGGAGTACTAAAACTATTAGGAATTTATCATAGCTTCGAGAAAATATATGAATTATGTAGAAAACCAGATGGTTTG
>DATDTS010000088.1:0-21420 GCA_035290745.1 Candidatus Bilamarchaeaceae archaeon
AACGACCGCTTTCTTTATTCCTTATGTCTTCCAAGACAAAGAAAGCGGATGGTTCGCAAAGAAATTTGCATTTCTTGTGCGGATTTCATGAAAATCCTGTCCCCTGCATTTTGCAATTCTTGAATTGCGAAATAAGAGAACTTTAGTTCTCTGCATTTATACTGCGTCTGAGTTCTTCAAGCTTTTAGAAAAAGCTTGAGCAAAACCTGTTCGTTAAGCCTTCTCACCAACATCAAATAGAAAGCTTTATATATTTTATTAGTAGATAATAATCTTATGTGGTTATTATGTCTAAAGAAAAGATAAAGCTGGGGAACATGGAGATCACCCTTCTGTCGAGCTTAGAGCATGACAAAAAAATCACATTTACCTTTTCAGAAGCTTACCAAATATTATCTTATACCAAAAGGCAGGTTGTTAGGAATGTTTTGAGCAGATTGGTTAGAAAAGGAAGGATGAAAAGAATAAAAAAAGGCATTTACCTTCTTGTTCCCTTTAGATTCAAAGACTGGGGAGAGCATGAATTTTCTTTAGCTCCATTGCTAGCAAAAGAATATTATATATCATTTTGGTCAGCTCTCAGCTTCTGGTCTTTAACAGAGCAAATGCCAAGACAGATATATATAGCTACCAAATACCCAATTAAAAGCAGAGTTTTTGAAGAAGTTAATTACAAGTTCATTACACTATCTAAAAGATACTTTTTTGGATTCAGTGAAGCGGAGATTCGAGGAAGAAAAATCAATATTGCATCTAAAGAAAAGGCTATTTTAGACTGCCTTCTCCATCCAGAATATTCTGGCGGCTTAGGAGAGGTAACGAAGGCCATTAGGGATTTCTGGAAAGATTTAGATTGGAAAAAAATAAAGGAATATTTAAATCAAATGAACAATTCTGCAATTGAACGCAGACTATATTATCTTCTTTCATTTCTGAAACTCAAAAAACCAATGTTAGTTTTGGGTAAAAAGAAATTCACAGGATTTAGGAGACTAGATCCAAACGCCTCAAAGAAAGGAGAATATAATAAAGAATTTGGTCTTATAATAAACGTTAATTTAGAGGAAGAATTATTATGAGAGAATTTGATCAGGAATTAATTTGGGAATATGCAAGAAGTATCAAACTACCTACTGCACTTGTTGAAAAGGATTATGTGCTTTCAGTTGTGCTTCTCTCTATCTCAAAATTTCCAGAAGCAGATGATTTGGTCTTCAAGGGGGGCACTGCTTTAAGAAAGGCGTATTTTGCTGATTATCGTCTTTCTGCAGATTTGGATTTCACCGGGGTTTCTGATATAAAATTGAAACTTAAGGATTCTTTATCAGACATCCAAAACAAAGAAATCGAAGGTGTTTCATTTCTTGAATTATCTGATAAAACAATGAAAGGATTTAACAGCTTAAATCTGGTTTTACAATATAAAAGTAAGATCGGCACTACTCCAAACAAAAAGCATATTGACAATATAAAACTGGATTTTAACTTTGATAATATCGTTTATCTAAAACCTGAAAAAATAAAAGTTGTTTCACCAAAAGAATTTTCCTTGGAAGAGTTTGAGATTAATACGATGCAAATAGAAGAAATTATCTGCGAAAAAATTCATGCGATTCATAAAAGACCAAAACCAAGAGATTTATACGATTTTCATAATCTACTTAAAAGAGGATATAAAATAAATATTGATCTTGCAGATAAGAAGCTTTCATCACTTGCTGTGCGATTTGAAATTGAAGGATTTTCAAAGCACGTGGAAAAATTAAGAGCTAAATGGGAAATTGACATGAAAGGTCTGCTTCCATTTGTTCCTGATTTCGATATTATTGCAAGAGAAGCTCTTGAGTTTGTGAAAAAACAGCTGCAGGGTTAATTTTTGGTTTTCTATATTGTTCTAACATTTTAGCGTTAACTTAGTTATAAAATTTCCTACCACTAACACAAAGGATCGTTATCAATTTCATCTACACTGCATGACCCTTTAGGTTCAAAAAAATCATCACAGTGGCAGAACTCTCCTACATTAAAATGTAGAAAGAAGTATTCGCTTGCGCCAACAAGCTGGAAAGTCACCTTTTTATTGGAACTACTTCCAGCCATATAATCTTGCGTATCCTCATCAGAGAATCTGCTTTTTATTTGAAAATTAAGGAGTTTTGTACTTGGTTCATCGATTACTTCTGGAGACACATATACACTTGTAGTTGTTAAAGTTTCATCTTCATCGACTATGATGTCCCATCCTAAGTCAGCCTTAAAATGAAAATCTTGGGGCGTTCCTGCTTGTGTCCATTCTATGTTAAATCCATTAGCAGACTGACTTGATCCAAAAAAAGGAGATGTTATTTCTGCACCTGGAACTAATATTTCTTTTTCTGCATCTATTTCTCCATCTCCTTCTACATCTATTACAAGATTATAAACACCCTTTAATTTTTCAGACGTATCAAGACTCAAATAGGTGTAACTACTGCTAATAGCAAATGCTGAATTATACCCATCCTGAACTGGAAAAGACCATTTGAAGATATTTGGCATTTTATCATACTCATCACTGGATATTGAATTGTAGGTCAGTTTGATTTCCTTGTTGCCTGGGCCAATTAGTTTCACAACTGCTTTATTAGGCTCTTTAAGTGGTGCAGAGGAACCATAAGATAGGTCAAAAATATCAACAACTACCCCATAAGATTTTGTAATGTTGTCATAATTTACAACAGGCTGTCTCTTATCAGCGATATACATTGACCTGTCCTGGTATCTTATTTGTTGATCATATTGTAATATATTTGCATTAACCATATATTTAGATCCCGAGCTTTTTGATTGACCCTGTGCAGAATCCTGATCTGGTTGTGATGATTGGTTATCTGGTGCATAAGGATTTACTGCATCTGAAGAATCAGAAGGTGGGCTAACAGGTTCCTGATTAACACATCCCAATAATAACAATAAAGACAAAATAAAAAATAGATATGGTTTCATGATTGGTATTCAAAGTAAAAATATAAAAATATAACTACTTAACTTCGTCATTTGGAGATGGGGTTTTTTTGGCTACTGGCTATTAGCTATTAGCATTTGGCTATTGGCCTTTGGAAATTGGCTGTTGGCTTTTAGCAGTTAGCCACAAGCCAAAAGCTACCAGCCACAAGCAATTATAGACTGGCGAATTCAGGTAACTATGGAAATCTTTGGCTCCAGACATGAGCAATAGTTGAAAGAGTCTCGGGAGTTACAAAAGTCGTTCTTCGTATTTTTTCAAACTCAGAAACAGGCAAAACATCTGCAGAATCAGCAGAAAGCTTTCCCATAAGAACTTCGTCTAAAACTGCTTGTGCAGCTGCAGCATATGCTGAAGCTTCTATTGATAAAAGAGCAAATCTTCGCTCAAAACTTATTGAAGGAAGGTCTGGAAGATTCAAACGACTAAGAATATTTGCCATTCCATGTTGATTAAAATAACTAACGTGTTCGCTTGGATCTGTAAGGCCTACATAGGAAAGAACACCAAGCCTATGTAGTGGACTTCCGTAAACAATATCTGCCAACCATGCAACAAGATTCTGGAATTTAATAGATTCAGGAGAATCGTAATCAGGCCCAGATCTTTGAACAGTTGCATGAACTGCCAATTCGGTAATTATTAAAGAACGAACTAGAGAATTAACAAGATTCACTGTATGTTGTACCGGATCTTCATTATATTCACTTCTGATATGAAGGCCCCAAAGTCTTATTATTAATGCCTGGCTAAATGCAACTGTTAGTGAGTAGTCATCAGATCCGGACTTAAGATCAAGAACAGTTCGCCTAAAATTATCAAATTTAAATCCATATCCTCCATCTGGAACAAATGATCTTAACCTTCTTTGAATAGTTTTGGAATCCAACTTATCAAGTTCACGATCATTAAAAAACAAACGAGAACTACTTGGTTCTAATTGATAATACCTAAACATATTAATCCTAAAAACTACTTGTTCCAGAACTTCTGCAAGGTCGATAAAGATTCTTTCAGGAATAGGTCCTCCTTCTGATGAAGAATCGCCTCTCGCAACCATGTATCCAGAAAGATGACCACCAGGATTTTGAGTAAGGGCAGGCAAAAAAACATTTACTCCGCCAAATTTATGTTCTGCAATTAAAGGACCTAGAACTATGCCACCTAAAAAATCAAAAAAAGCACCATTTTCATAAAAGAGTTGTCTCCATACGTTGTCTAAACTATCATCTAAAGACGGGGGAGAAATGCCATGCAAACTAGCAATTGCCTCAATATTACCTAAAAATTCTAAAAGTCTAGGTAAATCGATAAACGTATCAGTAATTATGCCACTTCCGCGAGACGCTTGCTCTGCAATTTTCATAGCACCAATTGTTCTCTCGTCTAATGGTATAGCTAACGCTCTAATACTTTGACGATAAGAGCTTGATTTTGCACCAGCATAGCGACTCCTATCCATAAATTTCATAAAAAAGTTTTAATTAGATCATTTTAAAACTCTTTCTATAACAATAATTACCCATGCTTGTGGATTTACGGTTGGGTTCTTAATAATAAAAACTATGGCGCCTACATTGGCGCCATTCTCGGTTATTAATGATGAGTGCCGTTTCATTTATGAGTGCCTAGTTTATTTAGGAGTACCGATTCTACTAACGCTTTTCTTATGACCGAGAGTTTTTGTTATTTGTTTTGTTTTTCAAACCGTTTTTTAGGGCATTGTCCAATTACCAGATTTAATTTGTTGTTCACTTTCTTGCAAAAACCAGGTAAGCAGTATGCAACAACCCCTGATGAACTGGCCTAACGCCAAAATCCCTTACTGCATATTCTCTTATAATGTTTTCAAGTGTAAAAACTTTTTTGAAATATTTTTCACATTCAAGATGTAATGCCTTTGCCTGCTCTATTTGCAAGCAATGCGCAGCAACAAATCCCCCTTCTTTTAAAGAAGAATACATTTTTTCAACTACTTTTTCAGGATCACGAATGTCACATAAAATAAGGTCTAAATCTGTTTCATCAATCCACTCTTCAACAACATTTCTTTTTTTGAATTCAACATTTTCAAGACCAACTTTCTTGATATTTGATTTAGCAATTTCTAAAAACTCGTCCCTCATCTCATAACTAGTTACCTCCTTAGCTATTTGAGCAAGGTAGATAGTCATAAAACCAGAACCGCTTCCAAGTTCAGCAACTCTTGAATTTTTGTTTAAACCAGTATAAGCAATAAACATGCCTGCATCTTTTGGCTGAATAATAGCTGGGCCTCTTTTCAATTTGTTAAAGGGCTCTGGAAAATGAAATTCTGGTTTTTTCATAAAAATACTATTCCTTAAGCTTTTCACGAAACTCTTGAAGCTTAACCTTCAACTCATGATCATTTAATGCAAGTATCTCAATTGCTAATAAAGCAGCATTTTTGGCATTGTCAATTCCGACACTGGCGACCGGAATATTTGGTGGCATTTGTACTACTGATAATAAAGAATCCAAACCTCCTAGAGCTGCATTAACAGGAACTCCTATAACTGGTTTTATAGTTCTTGCTGCAACTACGCCTGGTAACGCAGCAGAAAGTCCAGCAACAGCAATAATTACCTGTGCTGATGTTTGTGATACTAATTCATCAACTTTTTCTGGATTTCTATGAGCGGATGCAACTTCGTATTTGTAATCTATTCCAAAAGCCTCAAATACTTTTGTTGCTTTTTCAACTATTCCATCGTCACTTTTACTTCCGGACAAAATAAGTACTTTCTCCATAATTTATTTCAACAACAGTACATTTTTTAATTATGCTGACTCATTCTCATTTCATGGTAAAAATTGGTTCACTTAGAAAAAGGTATATCCTGTTTTCTCTTCTTAAAGCAGTTAAAAAAGATGAATTTGAAAGAGAAATATATAAACAAGCATTGAGATTTTTTGGAGAATATGGATTCTCAAAAGCCGCATTTAAGTTAATAGAATTTGATGGAGAGAAAGGTATGATAAGATGCGAAAGAGAGCACTTAAAACAAACATTAGGATTTTTAGCATTATTAGAAGAACCACGAATAAACGTAAGTGAAGTGAGTGGAACAATAAAAGGATTAAAAAGAAAGGATAAAGATGGCTAATTGTTTTGTTTGTAGCAGAAGCACCCCAAATATTTACTATGAGGATGGAACTCCAATGTGTTCCACTTGTATGACACATTATAAGGTTGATAGGGTGAGATGCCAGAGATGCGGGGTTTCACAAAAGAATATACAAATGACTTATGTAAAAGGTATAAGATGCTGCATCAATTGTGCCCAAAAACTAAGCCAAACAGGTATTGATAATGAAAGCGCAGTAGGAAAAATAGTTGGGGATACAACAAAACATGCAATTGGAAAAATTTACAAAAGCCAAAGAACAGGTGAGTATTACAAGGAAACCTCCCCCCTTCCAATTTTACAGGGTTTTATTCATCTTGTTTTAATATTTGTTGTTCTGGTTCACGGTTTAAATCAAACTTCAATTATATTAAAGATTTTTGAAGTTAGTATCGGTATTATATTCATTCTATTGCTAATTATTTTTGCAACAATCAGAATAAAGATTTATGATAATGAGATAAGATGTTTATATGGTCCGTTCACATACTTGATCTCAAAAAAGGAGATTACGAAAGCTGAGTTTTCAGAAGCAAGTAAATTTTTTGGGTATGGTCTAATTATAAGCTGGAACAAAGGCCTGATTCTAAAATTTATAACAGGAAATGAACCTGGAGTTGTATTAAGAAAAAAGTCTGGATTTTTTAAATCAGTTTTTATTAGCAGCCCAAACCCAACTAAGTTATTAGAGCATATTGCTAAAAAAATGATTTGAACGAAGAGCACCCAGCCAAAATCCAAAGAACTTTGTTCTTTGTCCCTCCAAAAGCTCTGCTTTTAGAGGTGGCTGGGTTTCATGCTCCGATTGAAATCAAAGATTTCAATGGACCACAAATCGGATACCGATTTGTCGGTCATTCGTTCAAATATTTGAAAAACGCACTCCTCCATGCACTAAAGTGCATGGTTTCCGCGCATTGCGTTTTTCAAATGAATTAGTATCTTAAGTTCGCCATCTTGAGATGGCGTTCGGTTTTTGGCCTAAGCTTTTGGCTTGTGGCTAGTAGCTTATATCAAGTGGCCAATTGCTAACAACTAACTGCCAACAGCCAATTTCCAAAGGCCAATAGCCAAATGCTAATAGCTAATAGCCAATAACTAATTTCCCAAACGCCAGTCAACTGGCGAATTCAGGTAGTATCATCTATTGACCCAATCAATATATTCCTTACTTCCTCTCTCAACTTTAAAAGCAATAATTTCAGGAACAGAATATGGGTGTATTTTCTTTATTTCGCTTTCAAGTCTTTTATAATTCTTATCTTTAGTTTTTATGACAAGTAAGTACTCCGGCTCTTGACAAATTTTTCCCTTCCACTCATAAACCGATTTTTCTATTTTGATGATGTTGACACACGCTGCAACTTTATTTTTAATTAAACGGATTGCAATTTTTTCTGCAGATTCTTTATCAGGGCAGGTATTATAAACAATCAGCATTAGCACACCTAAAGATATCCTTTTTTCTTAAAGTAGAACAACATAACAATTGAAACCACGACGCATATCAGCCAAAAGAATTGATAACCACCTGGTGATTCCAGTTCGGGAAAAAATTTGAAATTCATACCATAAACCCCAGTCAGAAAGGTCAGTGGCAAAAAGATTGTTGCAATTACAGTTAAAGTTTTCATAACCTCATTTAACTTATTTGAATAAATAGAAAGATAAGCCTCAAATGTACCAGTAATAATTTCTCTTAAGCTGTCAACAGAACTTAATGCTCGATTAAGATCATCTGCAACATCCCTAAAATACATAATATGCTCAAATTGTATATAATCCGTATCTCTTCTTGCGAATTTCAGAATAAGATCTTTTTGGGGGATAAGACTCTTCCTAAATGAAACAAGTGTTCTTCTCATTTTTATTATCTCATTCAGTGAGTTTGTCAATTTTCCCTTTAGTAATTTTGATTCAAGATTTTGAATTACATCTTCCATCTGCTCAAGAACACTGTTATACCTCTCAATGACTCTCCACATCAATTCATAGAGAACAAAGTCAGTTCCTCTTTTGAAAATCTCTGAATCATTTAATAGTTTTGAGTAAACATCTTGAACAGTCCTGCTTTCATCAACATGAACAGAAATCAAATAATATTTTGAGAGATAAAAGAAAATATCTCCAACCTTAATACTGTTTGCCTTAAAATCTACCCTATTCATGGCAATGAAAACATATGATTTGTACACATCAAGTTTTGGGATAGACGGATTAGACATACAGTCTTCAATTGTTAAAGGATGGAATTTGAAAAGTTTTTCTAGTTCTTCTATTTCTGAGTATGTTGGTTTTTCTAAATCAATCCAAACCAATTGCTTTTTTTTAATATAGGAAAGAGATTCTTCTAATGTTTTAAGTTCAATGCTTTTATTATTGTCCAGAGCAAGTATACGCATAGAAAGGTTACCTAGAAATAGTATATAATTATTTTGGTTAGGATATTTGGGGGCAAAAGGAGTTAAAAAAAATAGAAGAGAAGGAACTAATTAAAGTCATCTTCTTCTTCATCTTCTTCGAAATCACTATCATCTTCATCATCGCCAATCATATTACCACCTGCTATACAGATTAACGCAAAGATTTATAAAATAACTTTTCTTCTTAGAAAAGACATTACTTCGTTCTCTATGCACCTTGAAAACCTGTTTTCAAGATTGAAACTTAACTAAAGAAAATAACTTGCGAGATATACTAATGAACAAACTGATAACTACTTAGAAAATGCAAATTCAATAACGTCCCTGTGCTGTAGGATATGCTCTTTACCATATGTTCTTTTGGTTTTTACATCTATTGCCTTAATGAATTTCTTTGCAAAATCAGTATGTATGGCACCAGCAAAATCAATTGCAGCACTCCCTGGAGGCAAAAGAAAGCAGTCTGGCAATGTTCTTCCCTGGCTATCAACTAAATTATTAACTCCACCAGGAAAAACGGCAATATATTTCAAGTAATCGAAAACGGCTAAGTTTAAACAATGCTGAACTCCTGTTCCATTAAATGTTTCAACTAATTTTTTTAACAAATCCATTGCCCTCATCTGTTCTGTATTTAGGTCTTTTAGAACTTGGAAATCCTTGTCCCCAGGAATGTATTCGATAAATTCTGCTTTTGAAGCTTTTTTCAATGCTATCTCAGCTTCAGCAGAACAAGAAATAACAAGATAATTAGGAAATTCTTTTTTGAGTTTTTCAATATTTTGTTTTGATGTCGAGAGATCCATCTTATTCGCTGCAATAATAATTGGTTTACTTATCTCTCTCATTATCATGCAATAATTAAACTTCTCATCTTCTGTCCAATTATGTAACCTTTTTTCTTCCAGATTAAGTTTTTTTAAGGTCTTTTGTATTGAATCAAGTGAAATACTAAGTCCTGCAAATTGATTGTTTAATATAGCTTCGTTTTTTTCTCCAAGCTCTGAATCCTTTGACAACTTTTTCCAGTTCTTATCTAAAATTCCTTTAATCCAAAAAACCAGTTCTTCTTCTAGAAATCTTACATCATTAACAGGATCATAACTGCCAGGACTAACCGATTCTCCCTCTGCATTAGAAGATCCAGAAGCATCTACAATATGGATTAAGACGTCTGCCTGCCTCAGATCATCCAGAAATTTGTTTCCCAAACCTTTTCCTTCGTGCGCTCCTGGAACTAATCCTGCGACATCAATTATATCAACTGGAACAAATCTCCTATGGTTTATGCAAAATCCAGATCTTGGATTGCATTGAGTGTTAAAATCTTTGTCAACACACTCGACTTCTACATATCCTACTCCTTTGTTTGGTTCGATTGTTGTAAATGGGTATGCTGCCCTTGCTACTGGTATAGAAGTTAATGCTTGGAAGAATGTTGATTTTCCTGTACTGGGCTTGCCAACTAAACCTATAATCATAAACGATTCTTTGGATAGATAGATTAAAATCATTTGCCATGCTGAGAATTAATAAATATTAGTGAAGACAAGTAGATGGTGCTAATATCATGAGTTTGTTATCAGATATTATAAAGGTTTCATTGAATCCTAAAAAATTTTCTGAAGTAGAAGACAACAAAATGGGTTTTGGAACAGTAGTAGCCTATATCGTACTAGCAACAATAGCAGTCTCAATAGCAACAGGACTAAGTTATTATGATGGACTTTATTTAAGGGCACCTGCCTTTACAGAACTTCTTATCATAATCGTATTCAGTATAATATTCTATTTCATTGCAATAAAAACAACAACCTTTGTAACTAAAAAAGAGTCAAAAGAAGTAACAGAAAACAAAGTTACCAGAGTTCTCATAATGGCAGTTGTTTTTGCTTCACTAATAAGCCCAATATTAACTGCAATAACCATTCAGGCCTTCTGGGTTGATGACGTGATTGGATATCTACTGGTTGGATTGGATATATTAGCAGTACTCTATTCACTTTACCTAATATATGCTGGTTTTAGAAATTTTATAAAAACAGACCATACTACTGCTTTAACTGGAGCAACGTGGTTTGCCGCGCTAAGCATGCTTACTGGTTTTATTATCAGAACAATAATATTTACAATAGTTTATGGGATATAAAACCTTAAACTAGGGTTTGTGTTTTATAACCACGATCTTCATATCCTTAGTAAGAACTAAGTCAGGCTCTGGAGAGAGAAAGGTTCCATCCTTAAACACAGAAACAATAGTAAAATTCTTTTTGGAACCCACGTCTCCAACTGTCTTATTTTCTAATTTGCCTTTCACATCCTGTTCAATCATTTCAATATGCGAATAGCTCGGATCTAACATAAGAGAAATAACTGGAGCCATTACAATATTTGCAAGTTCTCTTCCAAGACTTAGCTCTGGAATAAGAGGTTCAATACCAAGCCGTTCCATAAGTCTGGAGTACTTAACTTCAGAAGCACGACAAATGACTCTTCTTGCTTTAGTACTCTTAGAATAAACAGAAGAAAGAAAGTTCACTTCCTCATTTCCAGTAACTGAAAAAACAAAATCAACATCATCCATCTCCATTTGATCTAAAAGATTAGGGTCTGTAGCATCTCCGCATATGACCTTACAATCCATATCTCCGGCAAGAATATCGCATGTTTCCTGCTTTTCGTCAATAATAGTTATATTGTATTTACGTTGGACTAAAATTCCGGCAAGAGTAATTCCGACCCTGCCTGCTCCAAAAATAATTATCCTCACAATCTCACCTCAAATCTCAAATAATTTACTTCTTTACCAGCTCTCCTATAAATTTAATCAATGCTAAACTTGGGAATATTTCAATTCTACCTAAATACATCAAGATAATTAAAAAAAGCTTTGTTCCGAAGCCTAATGCAGAAACTTGTATTGTGGATAAACCAACATTTCCCATAGCAGATGCAACTATAAACATAGAATCTACAATAGTATAATTAATAGCAATAAAAACACCTGTTGCAACTAGAAACAATAAAAAATACGAAAAAACAAATATTGCACTTTCAAGGATGGCAGAGTTCTCTATAGGAGAACCGTTTAACTTAACGACTTGAACAGTACCTGATGGCAAAAAAGCGGCCCGGATATGAAGTATTATAGCTTTAACCAAAATAAGGATACGTCTTAGTTTTAGTCCTCCACCTGTTGAACCAACCATAGCACCGATAATCATTAGAATTATTAAAAAATATTTGGAGAAGTTATGAAAAGGTATAATGCTTACAATATCAAACCCGCTGCTTGTAATTGCTGATACGACTCCAAAAAAGGCATCGTACGAATTTTCATGATCTATAAAAAAGATCAATATAACGGATAGGAGAATAAGCAACAGGTAAAATATGAATTCTTCATCAAAAAATGCTTTCTTAAAATTACCTCTTCCAAGGTTCCTATAAAATAAGAAACTCGTTGCCCCTGAAATGGTAATCAAAGCAAGTACAAACTTTTGTATAAGGCTAAAATCAAAAGAATCAGAAGGAAAAAACCCACCGGTAGAGATACCTGTGGAAGCAAGATTAACAGAGTTAAAAAAGTCTATATCTGCAACAAACAGCAAGATGATACCAACAACCGTTAATGTAAGATAAATTTTCCAAATACTGCTTACTGTAGAACCAAAACCAATTTCAGAAGAGCTCCTTCCTTCTATTTTCAAGAATTTCGATGATTCTGAACTCCTTATGACAGTAAGCATTAATACAACAATTCCTAAACCTCCAAGCCACTGGGTAATGCTCCTGAACAAAATAATGCTATGCGGAAGATTTGACACACTTGCTATAACAGAAAGACCAGTTGTTGTCCAACCAGAAACACTCTCAAAAAAGGCATCAATAGGTGTTAAACCATAATACAAATATGGAATTGAAGATATTGCAGGAATGGCAATCCAGGCAATTGAGGTTAATGCAAGAATTTCTCCTAAGGTAAGGACATCAACCTGTTTTCGCATACTTTCAACATTAAATATATTAGCATAGTTCCATGGGGTTTCCGGATGAAAAAAATGGCGAACAAAACCTGAAATTGTATCTACAATATTCTTTAGAACTCCAGGGATTCCGGCAAAAGCAAGCACAAAAACAGTAATACCTATTGAAAATGCAGCCCCATCATCAATATAAAGGCTATAAAAAAAAGGGAGTAACAAAGGTATTGAAGCATAAAACATAACTGCAGCTAACTTTTTTAGGAATACCATCCAATTTACTATAAAAAGTAAGATTATTAAATAGAACAAAATGTTTTGCAGTTCGCTGTATAAAAAAATTAAAAAATGGGCATGCGAGGATTTCCATCCGCTTTTAATAAAAGCGGAACCAAAACCGAGTTGCTATTTCTTCGGCCTTTTTGGGCGCTTTTTGGCATCGGTAAATAATTAGCCAAAAAGTGCATTGAACCTCGAGTCTTCCCGGTGTAAGCGGGACATATTAACCATTCTACTACATGCCCAGAAACTTTCACAAGGATATACTGCTGTTAAAGTTTAATCAAACTTCATGAATATTAGCTCATGAAAATAGTATAAACTTATGCCTCCCAATTGACTTCTGATCAATGGACCCGATAAAACGCTGTTTCGTTTTATGGGCGCATTTACCTGTTGGTAAATAGCGCATAATGAACAAAGTTCATTAATGTTTGATGATAACTTTTGGCTCTGGAATTTAAGAGGTCAAAAGTTATACTAAAAGCGTCTTGGCGGTCCACTACCAAATGGTTTGTTGGATGGCGGCTTAGCAAAAAGATAGTACTTCTCATTGCCTTCAAGTTCACTTAATATTCTGTGTTCCAAAATACTTATTGGATCAGTTAATGTAGGAATCCTTTGTTTCATTTCTTCGAAACTATCAAAAGGTTTCTTTTCTCTCTCAGCAAGTAAAGCTTCCATATTCTTTTTTCCAATGCCTGGAAGTAAATCCAAGGTATGCACCCTAATTGAAATAGGTCTTGCCTTATTGAAAAAATCGACAAATTCATTTTCCCTCTCTTGAATTGCCGTTTTGAGGATAGCTGGAAGGGATGTTTTAGCTGAATTGGTTAATTGTGAATAACTAATTCTGCCTTTTATTCTATCAACTTCTGTTCGTCCTTCCTTACCAACATAGACTTTTTGACCAATAACAAGAGATGCTTCTGCAGTCACACTCGCTTCTAATAATGTGAAGAATTTGCAGCCCAAAAGTTGTACAACAGGTTCCTTTCGGATCTGTGACGAATGGCCTGATGGCAAATGCTCAATAACCCACGCATAATCTTCCATATGAATACCCAACAACTACTTTGCATGCAACAATTTAAATATTTCATTCAATTCCTCATCAGAAAGAGTTACCTTATCCTTTACCATAATTGCCCTTAATGTCTCAATTTTCTTTGGCAGGATATCAACTACCTTTACAGCAGTTTCCAAAGCTATTTTTTCATTTTCAGCTATTTTTGCAGCAAGTTTTTCTGCGTCTTTTGGGGGTAATTTTGCAAATTTCTCTGCATGGTCCAATGATTGTTGTTGCTCATATGCTAGTTCTTCTTTCTTTTGCCTTTTTGAAAGAAGTTCATTAACCTCTGAAACAGAAACTGGTTTTGAAGAATTGACCCTCATTGTCCCAACCTCAAATGAACAGGACTACAAATAAGGAATTTATCCTTTTTCCCGTCTTTTATTTTAACCTTATAGCATTTACCCTGCTTACTAACAATCTCACCTAACCTATTCTTGTATCTTAAGTGTGGCAAGCCTTTTGAAAGTGGTTTTGGGGATATGAAAACCTTTGACCCAACCTCAAAAGTACGCACTTGATCAAAAACCGTTAATGTACGTCTTCTCTTGAGTTTCTTTGTATTACCGGATAAAAATCCGCCTGAGTTCTTTACCATAAAAATCACCTAAAAGTACAATTAAATAGATTGTCCTATCACAAGTAATATCAGTATTTAGCTTAACATTAGATACTAGTCTTTTTAAATGATTGCGTTATATTTATAAATAAAGGTAGATATTAAATGGCAAAAAAAGCAGATTTCGTAATAACAAATATGGTCGCGTCCGCAAGCCTTGGACTTGAATTGGACTTGTTTACTCTTGCCCAAAAAATAAGGGAGATTGAGTATGAACCTGAACAATTTCCTGGTGCAATACTTAAGTTCGTAGACCCAAAGGCTTCATTGCTTTTGTTTAAAAACGGAAAAGTGGTTTGTGTAGGGTGCAAAAAAAGGACGGAAATTGCAAAAACAATTGAAAAAACAATAAAAATGCTTATTCCTTATGCAAAAAAGATTATCAAAAAGAAAAAACCGGAGATAGTTATTACAAACATAGTAGCATCAGCAGACCTTCACATGGAATTAGATCTATACAAACTTGCATATAAACTACCTCAGATAGAATATGAGCCTGAGCAGTTTCCTGGTGCAATATTAAAATTCAAAGATCCAAAAGCCTCTTTGCTTTTGTTTAAAAACGGAAAAGTGATTTGTGCAGGGGCAAAAACAGAAAAAGAGATAACAAAAACGCTAAACAAAGCAAAGCAAATGTTAAAAGGCTTAGATGAGAAAAGAAGATAGATCTTATGAGAATGAAGTTGTTGATGCTTCTTTTTATTCTACTTTTTGTCATGGGTTGTGCCACATTTGGGATAAAAAAGGATAAATCAGAATGTGATCAAATACTTGAAAGTGATGGAACGCTAAGAGCCACAACTGATGGTGAAAAAGTTTCTTGTTATAGAGAATTAGCAGTGAGTCTTGCATGGATAAGCAATGCAAATGATGCTAAGGATGTTTGTAATGATATAAGACATTTAGGCATATCTAATCCAGATATCCAATACTTAACAGCATCCAATGCTAATTTGTGTTATGCAGACGTTGCAAAAATAGCAAGACCTTATGATCAAACAATATGCGATAATATACAAGAGCCAAGTCTAATAAGAGGTCTTTCAGGTGGAGCAGTAACAAAAGATCTGTGCAAAAAAAGAGTTAAGAATCTTGAGGAGAATGACCCAAGAAGTTATTTAGGTGGAAGTAATAATATTTGCTCAATTGTTTTTATAATTCCATTACTTGCTTTCTATATCCATAAGTTCTAGTGCTTTTTTTACGCTCATACCTTCCCTTATCCCCAAATCTTCTGCCCAGCTGGTTGCACATCTAATTTTAGCACGTTTGAAATCATCCAAAGTTTTAACACCAGAAACAAAAGCTGCAACATCTCCAACTTTTTCAGCAGTTTCTTTATCTATATAACTACATGCAATATATCCGTTTTTAGCTTTCACAACAATTAATGGGAGGTTACCAAGATTACTCTTCAAAGCAATATAGGTTTTGTTTTCAAAATTAACCTCATCCACTAAAATGCACCCCTTTGCCTCTCATTTTGTCTTTTTATTTTTTCAAGAATTTTTCTATGCTTAGCACAACCTAAACAATACCATGCGTCAATCACAATAGAATGAGAAACATTATCTCCAGTTCTGAGATCTGTACTAAATGTCGATCTTTTGGAATATTCAACTCCTCTGTGTCTTGGGAATAAGCGCCCACAACCTTCACAGGTTTCCGATCGTTCCCTTCCACGATTTTTTTTTCCTTTTCTGCTCTGACCCATTAAATCACTCCAATTTTATGGTTAACTATAAGATCATATCTTACCAACACAAATCCCATCTAGTCGGTATAGTATTGCATGATCTAGTTTAAATAGTTTATTGTTAAAAAGTGGCCCAAGAGACTCTTTTTGGCTTTTTGTAATTGATCTGCCGACTAAGAAATTGAATGGTGGCATTAGAATTAACTTTATTTTTTTATTAAATTTTTTGTAATGTTTTTTTATTTCATTCGAGCTTGGACTTAATATTGCCCAAATTTTTTCAGTATGCTGTTTCTTATTTTTATCAAAAAAATCGTATTGTATATGCTGATGCGCTGAGATTAAATAATCACACTGCATTATTTTCTCATCAGGAAATGCATGCCCATGGACTAAACCTAAACCCTCATAAACAAAACCATGAGAAGGTTCGACTCTAATACTTTTTACTTGTTCAATGCCTCCATCATGATTTCCCTTTACAATAATAACTTCCACAAGTTCTGATAATCTCTCTAATACTGTTTTTGTTTTTTCATCCAAGGTTAAAATGTTTTCCTTAACATCACCAAGGATAATCAGCTTTTTGGCATTTGTCTGCGTTATCAACTCAACAACTTTTTCAAACATCATCTCAGTTATGTTTTTTTGATATATCCCATCTTTTGTTAGTCTTTCTTCAATTCCAAAATGAGTATCACCAATTATTAATGCACCTTTATGAAACATTGCTGGTTCATTATAAAGAAAATACATATATCATTTATATTGCAGAATAAATTAAAAACATCTGCAGGCTCTTATGATTTGAACGAATGAGCATGAAAATTTTATTATAAGATCTCTAAACTTGCAGATTAACCAAGTTTCTTTAGTTCTGCCAATTCCTGCTTTACAATTTCTTCTATGGTAGTGTCGTTTATAAGAGCGGATACTTTTTCCAAACGATCCTTTGGAGTATCATCAACAAAAACTGTCCATAAATATTTTTTTACCCTCTCAGGAGTTACATGGGGATTTCTTGCATATGCCAAAAGTCCAGCATGAAGCACAGGATCAAATGCGTCCCTTTTTGCAGTACTATTGAGCAATGCCACTACCTCTTTCTTTAATGACCCACCGCTTGACTTTCCGGAGCCAAGAGCTTCGTCTATTTTTTCTGTTGTTTGCTTAAATTTTTTACGCATTGATGAGCCAATACTTAAGAAGAGAAAAATACCATACTGCCGAATAGCAAGACGGACAGTGTCTTTTGTATATTTTGGTAGCTTCTTTAATAATGGGTTTTTGTATCCTTCGCCTGGAGGAGTAAGAAATAGCTTTTTCAAGAGCGGATCAAAAGAATCAAAATCCTTCACAAGCTGAACTACAACTGGAATTCCCTGTTCATCTTTTGGGGAAAATGCTCCCTCCGACTGCAATAAATTCGTCAAAGAATCTTCACTGATACTTTGCCCTGTTGCATGAAGCAATGCGACACCTTCTCCAACTACATTAATTTTTCCAGATTGAACCAATTCCATCAAATAACCCATAGCGTTATCCATAATCGTCACCTGCATTGTAATTGCAAAAAAGATTTAATAATTGAAGCTAAGACAAGAGAGATAAAAGAATTCTTTGAATCAACATGTCTTTTTACTTATATTCCAAATTAAATTGAAGTACTGTAAATAGCTTTCAGCAACTTCCTTATTTTTGATTAAAATTGCTGATTTTTGCTTTTCTGTTACTACCATGATTGCCACATAATCTTTTACTATATGGATAAAACCAGGGGTATGGATTCCTTTTGCAAGATAGCGTTGCTCTGCATGAGGCCGCTTAAGGCGCTTTTTTGAAAACCAAGTATCAAAATCATAAATAATTTTTGCCCTTAGTCTTTTTCTTTGCATTAATTTGTGATAATGGTTGAAATAAGCATGTAGAAGCTGGCTTGCAAGCTTTGGATACCCCATAGTATACATATAGTCCCCTTTTTTTACAATTTCTAGGGATAACTCATAAACGGATTTGATGCCCCGCAACCCTTCAAGTACTTCGACTGAATAGGTATGTTTTTCAGTTTCAAATTCAGCACGCAAACTCGGCAGAACTAGGTCAAATTCTTTTCTTGTAAATTCAAGTTCTCGTTCTTTTAATTCAATCAGATGTGCAAGAGTTTCCGGCCTGTTTGCATTAAACTTTTTCATCTTGCCTTCTATAACAAAGCCAACTACGCCCCTTTCAACCAATGAATCCAAAGTAGAATAGATTTTTGATGAAGGCACCCCTGATTTTTTTACTAAGGGGCCAGTTGTCGACCTTCCAACTTCCAGTAAAGCTAAATAAACGCGAATCTCGTTTGTTGTAAGCCCAAGTTTTCGTAAAATATCAGTATTCATACTACTAACTATAAGTAGTAGTAAATTTATAAATAAAACGAATGGCCACAACTGGTTATAGGTGGTTGGAAATGACAACAAAAAGCCCTTCGGGATTTCATTATTTTGTTTATGATGGAATGAACAGAAGTGAAGAGATACAAGCATGGGTTGTAAATACCTTGCTTAATTCAAAACTTCCTCAAGAAAAAAGGGAAAGCTCTGTTCAATTCGAGCTTAAACATTCATCAGCAGTCACTCAATTTGCAAAATTACTTGCGCAAAAACGAGGGGTAGATGATGAATTAGCTGCAATTGCTGCTGCATTGCATGATGTTCAGGTTATTATTAATGGAACATACAAAGACCACGCAAAATTAGGTGGAGCTATTGCAAGACAACTGATGAAAGATTCTGGAAATTTTATAGAAAAGGAAATTAAACAAGTCGAAGAAGCAATTGCACAGCATAGTGATAAACATGTTTACTCAAACAACGGGTTAGTTGAAGTAATTAAAGATGCCGATACACTGGATTGTTTCTTTTATGGTGATAAGGTTTATGATTACAAAGAAGACAGAATGGTGGTTCAATATTACAAGAGAATCATTTCTGTGAGAGAAGAGTTAGGCTTACCCGAAAAACCATATTTTAAAGAACAACTAAAGATAAGAGGTGTATGCTAATGAATCAGGATTCAAATAACAAACAACAATGGTTCGAATGGGAAAGAGAAGCAACTATTCATCCAATCCTTATTTGCCTAGAAGCGTGGATGAAGCCAACAAAAGAATATTGCGGAAAGGGATGGCCGGAAAGTTATCTTTTTTACAAAGGAGACATAATATTCTGGTGCACACCGCTTGATAAAACTGAGAAATATGGTGAATATTTAGCAAAAAAATATGTGCAGAAAGAAAACCTAAAAAAATTAGAGAGTGACATTCAGGATATAGTAAAAAGACTAAACGGAATCTTTGCTAAACTTGACTCTATCGATATATCAAAATTATCCGATAAACAGGTATATGAAAATTACAAACTAGTGAAAGAGAATTTTGTTGAATGGTTTTTACCTGGTGCATTGGTTGAACCAATTGGATTATATGGAGAAAATAAAATAAGAAAAATACTGATTGAGAAAAACGTTTCTGATAAAAATATTGAACAGTATGTTTCGGTACTAACAACTACCCCAAGGAGAACGTTTTCAAAAACAGAATTGGAAGAATTACTGAAAATTGCCATGGGTGAAAAACTAGATGACGAATTAGAAAAACACGCAAAAAAGTACTTCTGGATACATAATAATTACTTTACAACAGAGGTTTTGAATAAAGAATTCTTCAAAAATGAATTAGTCAGTTTGCTTTCGACTAATGGCAAACCTATGGACTATTTAGAAAAACTTGAGAATGATTTCAAACAAATACTAGAAAAGAAGAAGGAGCTGATCAAAGAGTTGAAATTGACAACGGATGAAACCGAACTTATTGAATTACTTGAAATGTTTGCATGGTTCCAGGATTATAGAAAAGAATATATCATGAAAATCCTTCATTATCTCGACTTGATGTTAGGGGAGATAGGAAAACGAAGAAACTTAACCCTCAAACAGATGAAATATTCATTAGCAAGTGAAATATCATCAATTTTAGATGGCAACTTTGACAAGTCCATACTTGATAAAAGAATGAAAAATTTTCTTGCACTTGAAGGTATAGAAGATGAAATAAGATTTGAGTATCACAGTGGCGAAGACGCGATAAAGAGATGGAAAGAAGTAAATCCAAAAATTCATAGAGAGACAGAAGTGTTAGAGATAACTGGAAATCCTGCGAGTAGAGGGGTTGTAGAAGGTTTTGCAAAGGTTACAATGAATGTAAGTGAAGCTAAAAATCTAAAAAAGGGAGAGATTTTGATTACTTCAATGACTACTCCAGATTTTGTTACTGCCATGAAACGTGCAGCTGCAATTGTTACTAATGAAGGCGGGATTTTATGTCATGCAGCAGTTGTTTCTAGAGAGTTCGGAATACCTTGCGTTGTTGGTACAAAGATTGCAACCAAAGCAATAAGAACTGGAGATTTTATTGAAGTTGATGGGAATAAAGGGAGTATTAGAATATTGAAAAGATAGCTGATACTTGAGATTGAACGGTATTGTATAGATTTACAGCTTGTCAGTCAATCAACAAAAACTATGGCGCTTGAGGGTAATGCCTTTCTCATAACCGAGAGTTTTTGTTATTTGTTTTATTTTTTCGAACCGTTTTTTATGAATGTGTTGATTGAACAAAAATTAATAAAATTCTTTAAGATATGGATCAAAATAAGGATATGACAGAACTAAAACGAGAGCTTGGCTTATTCCAAATAACAATGGCAGGAATTGGGATTATACTCGGTGCAGGTATATATGCGTTAATTGGGGAAGCTGCAGGGCTTGCTGGAAATGGGGTTTGGATATCGTTTATATTGGCATCAGTTATCGCTGGTATAACTGGCCTAGGTTACGCAGAACTATCTTCAATGTTTCCAAAAGCAGGCGCTGAGTATGTGTACGCCAAATACTCAATGGGAAACACAATCGCGTTCATGATTTCATGGCTAATAATAGTAACAGGGATAATGAGTGCAAGCACAGTTGCTCTTGGTTTTGGCGGATATTTTAGCAGCATGACTGGAATAGAACTAAAAGTTTCAGCAATAGGCCTTTTGGCAATAATGGCACTAATCTTGTTCAAAGGTGTAAAAGAAACAATAGGTTTTGCAATTGTTACAACTTTAATTGAAGTTTTCGGATTAGCTATTGTAATTTTTGTGGGCTTG
>DATDTS010000089.1:0-13461 GCA_035290745.1 Candidatus Bilamarchaeaceae archaeon
TTAATCCAGCACCAATTGAGCCAATACAAAGAGGACAAAATCCGCCAGTTGCAATTGTTTCAGTTGCTCCAACAAATATCAATGCTGCACCTGCTGCAATCTTATCCCTTCGGCTCTTGTTTTCTAAGTTTTTTATGAGCAGCTCATTCCTGCAACATTCAGACTTTTTATCCATAAGAATATTACAATTTCTTTATTTATAAGGTTTTTCCCAATTTTTAATCAAAACACAACTACAATTTGAACCATTTCATTGTCAATGAATTACTGACAACGGAAACTGAACTAAATGCCATTGCAGCCCCAGCAAATATTGGATTCAATAAAATACCAAAAAAAGGATATAATATACCCATTGCAATTGGTATTCCAAGTGTATTGTAAAGGAAAGCCCAGAATAAGTTCTGTTTTATTTTCCCCATAGTATATTTGCTTAGTTTAATTGCTTTCACAACATCACGAAGGTCATTTTTAACAAGAATTATTTCTCCAGCCTCAATTGCGATGTCAGTGCCAGCTCCCATTGCAATACCAATGTTTGAAGCAGCAAGAGCAGGAGCATCGTTTATTCCATCACCAACAAATGCAACGTTTCCTTTTCTTTGTAATTCCTTTATTTTGTTTTCCTTTTCCTGAGGAAGAACTCGTGAAAGGACTTCATCAATGCCGACTTCCTTGGCTATTGCTTTTGCAATCTGATCATTGTCACCAGTAATCATTACCGTCTTAATTCCAAGTTTATGCAATTGCTGGATTGCCTCCTTGGATGTTTCTTTTATGGTATCTGCAATTGCAACTAGGCCTATTATTTTTTTGTTAAGCGCAACAAGCACTACGCTTTTGCCTTCCTTTTCTAATCGTCTCAGATTGTCCAAAGCACTATCTACAGAAATCTTTTCTTCCCTCATCATCCTTTCATTTCCAATAATTATTGTTTTTTTATTATATTTTGCTTTTATACCATGGCCAGGAACTGCAGAAAAGGAAGATGGATTAGGAATTTTCATATTAGCTTCTTTTGCAACATTAACTATGGCCTGGGCCAAATGGTGTTCTGATCTTTTTTCAGCAATTGCAGAATAGGTAAGTAATTCTTCTTCACTTATTTTTCCAATTGGAACTAAATCAGTTACAACTGCTTTGCCTTTTGTTATGGTACCAGTTTTATCAAATGCAATTATTTTTACTTTATGCGCAGTTTCCAAAGCACCAGCAGATTTTATCAAGATACCGTTTTCAGCTCCTTTGCCAGTTCCCATCATAATTGCAGTAGGTGTTGCTAAACCCATTGCACATGGACACGCAATGATTAATGTTGCAACAAGGACAGTCAATGCAAATACAAAGGATTGTGCTCCTATAAAATACCAATAACTAAAAGCAATAATTGCTAAAAGGATAACGACTTGGACAAAATATCCGGAAACGATATCTGCTAATTTCTGAATTGGAGCCTTTGAACCTTGTGCATCCTCAACTAATTTGATAATCTGTGCTAGAAGAGTATCTGCACCAACTTTTGTTGCTTTATACCTAAAACTTCCAGTTCCATTAATTGTTGCACCTATCACAGTGTCTCCTTTCCTTTTGTGAACAGGTATGGATTCTCCGGTAACCATTGACTCATTAATTGAAGACTCCCCGTCAACAATAACTCCATCAACAGGAATTTTTTCACCTGGTTTGACTATTATTATGTCACCAGCTACAACTTCTTCAATTGGAATTTGAGTTTCTTTCCCATTTCTTAGTATGATTGCAAACTTTGCCTGTAAACCAAGCAATTTTTTTATTGCTTCACTAGTTCTTCCTTTTGCAACTGATTCTAAATATTTACCCAAAACAATAAACGTAAGTAAGAGTGCAGCTGTTTCGTAATATAATTCTCCCTCAAAGGAAAAGAAGCCTACTGCTAAACTATAAACATATGCGGTTCCAACACCTATTGCAACCAAAGAGTCCATTCCTGGAGTTCGATTGAACAATGATTTGAAACCCCTTATAAAAAAATCAATGTTTAAAATCATTACCGGGGTTGAAAAAAGAAACTGGAGGATTGCCATATTATTGATTATTACTTCAGGATAAACAACCATGTCACCAAGCATTGACCGGAATGCCAAAAATAAAACTGGAATTGTGAATAAAGCAGAAAGAAGCGTTCTTTTCTTGTACTCTTTGATCTCGTTCTCTCTTTGCTTTTTTTCGTAATCTTCGCCTTTCCATATTTTTGCGTCATACCCCGCGGCAACTATTGCTGATTTTATTTTTTGAAAATCTAGTATTTTGTGATCGTATTCGATATCTGCTTTTTCCAGATTGAAGTTAAGCTGCACTTTTTTTATGCCTTTGAGCTTCTCTAAGGCATTCTGAATTATATTTGCGCAATGTTGTGACCCCATCCCGATAATCTGTAAAGTCAGTTTTCCTTTTTGCAAAACTTCAGCCTGCCCCTGAATGTTGGCAGAATAACCAAGTTTCTTTATTTCATCAGAAAAATTAGATTCCTTAATTTTCGTTTCATCATATTCAATAGTTGCTTTGGAGGTTGCAAAATTTACATTAGCACTTTTTATCCCTTTCAATTTTCTTAGTGTGTTCTCTATGTTTGTTGCGCAAGATGCACAATGCATGCCACTAATTCCAAAAGTTGTTTTCTTCAGATAAGTTGTTGTTTTCTTATTCATATAATTACCCTTCAACAATAAATTGTCCCATTTTACTACCCATACTGCATGTAAAAGGCACTGTCCCTTCTTTTGTTGGTGTAAATTTGACTTTTGTTTTGCCAATAGATAGCAGGTGGGCAATATTGTAATCCGGAATAACTAGCGTACTCATACAGCCCCCTAATTGTAATTTCGTATCGATCTCCAGTTCAACAGGTATATTTTTCTTAACCGTAAATGTATTGGGATAAAAACCTCTTTCTTTTGATATTTCCATAGTAAGTTTTTGGACACCACATGTTGCAATTTCTGGGTCGCATTCTTCAAGTTTTGCAGCATTCGGAGTTGTCTCAGCAATAGATGCAGCTTTAATGCCTACTGTATTCGGAATTACTTCAAATGCTGCGTTCGGTGTAGTCATGCCCATTGTACAATAAAATGGAATTGTACCGATTTCCTGAGGCACAAAACGGATAGTTTTTGGTTTGTCAGAAGGCAGATATTCAGTAATTCCAAGCTTAGGAACTGTAATGACCTGAGCACAACCTTGTGCTTGTGTCCCATCGATAACCCACTCAACAGGAACCCCTTGGACAACAGTAAACCGGTGCGGAGAATATTCAAGACCGATTACCTTCATTTCTACGATTTGTTTTCCATCAATAATTTTTACATTTTCATCTACTTGTATAATCTCCTGACTGGAGGCTGCTAAATCCACGGAATCTTGGGTAAGCAACTGTGTTGGACTTGATGCAAAGCTTATACCAGTTAATGCAAAACCATTTTGAATATTAAAGAAACCTAAGAAAATAACTAAGGCTGCTGAAAGGGTGATTATATGACGATGAAAACTTCCTTTTGTAAGACTTGTTAAAGCACCTATTGAAAGCAGGGAGGGAAGTGTACCAAGAGAAAACGCAAGCATTGTAAGTGCACCTATTACTGGATCACCTTTGCCTAGCACATAGAGCTGTAAAGCAATTGTAAATCCGCAAGGTAAGAAAAATGTTGATGCACCAAAGAAGAATGCGCCGTTCTTAGTAACTTTGGATTCTTCGCTTGCATCATAGATTTTATGTGCTACAAATTTGGGCATTTTTAGATGAATTTTATTTAAGAAAGGAAAGATTTGCAGGAGTTGCAACCCTATAACTATCATCAACATACTTGAGATAACTGTTATCCATCCTGTAATTGCTGGAGACAATGTAAAAGCAGAACCAACTAAACCAATTAACGCACCAAACAAAGTGTAGGAGATTATTCTTCCTGAATTGAAGTATACGTGAGGTTCGAATTTTTGTGCCTGAGTAAGATCAGTATGTTGCTCATTATATCTTGCTGATACTGCTAACAAAAGACCACCGGAAACAGCGAGGCAAGCGGAAGTTGCAGCAAATAAGCCCAGCATAAAAACAAATGCAAAGCTCATGTTGTCGGTGATGCCAAAATTATTAGGTAGCAAATCAAATTGTTTGAAAAGAAGATATCCCGCAAGAATAATGATAAAGGCAGCGCCTATCTCAATAAATCTTCTCTCATCATTTTTAATCAGATTAGAGCCATTTTGGATTTTGGAACCTTTTTTTAACGAAAGAGTATACCCATCTGATTTAACAGCAGCCTGCAACTCTTCTAGCGTGACAACGTTATCACAACTTATTTCAGCTTCTTCGTTTGCCGCTTTTACCTTTACCTCTCTAACGCCTGGCAATTTTTTGAGGTTTCTTTCTATAAGTATTTCACAACTGCTGCAATGCATTCCTTTTATATCAACAATTAGTTTTTTCTTTTCGTTCATAAGATATTACTCCATCAAATAATATTAACCATACCTTTTAAATCTTTTAAGTCTTAACTGACAAAAAGTATAAATGCATATGAAATACTTATGATTAAACCAAACCCAAAACTAAGCTTAAAAAGCAAATCAGTATCATACTTGATAGTATAAGCCAATAGTGCGCATTCTCCTCCAAGATTATGTTTTTTAATTATGTTTAGCATCATGAGTATTCCAACCAAATTAGAAAATACACCAATTAACAAAAAAAGAACCTGATATTTAATTAATATTGCAGCAGCTGCAGCAAGCCCGATTAAAGGCAGAACGTCTGTAATATGGTGCGCACAGCATGCAGCCATTGAAACAGTTGAAACTCCTCCCGAAGCAGCAACACTGCTCTTAGGCACATTCTGCAGTTTGCCACCTACAAAGGCAAAAAGCCCAATTTGAATCCCAAAACCAACAACTAACGGAATCATCCAATACCATATGTCAAAAAATTGCTGGATCGCATGATCAAATGAATTTGCCAATGATAAAATAACAAGGTAAACAACTAACAAAAAGGCACTTGCCAGGACTCCGCTACGTATTGGATTTTTATAAAACCATGAAATCTTATTCATAAAACCACCTACTCAACTCAAAAACCAAAGAATGTCCAACCTGGATGCATTACCTTCTGCATTGCAATGTATGCCAAAACAAATAATAATATCCAAAATCCATTCTCAATCCAGCCTTTATATTTTTGCAAGATTTCTTTAAAGAATTTCAATGGCATGCTTTTCCCTCCTTCTTAGCAGCAGAATGCATCATTAACAAATGAGAACCAACGCAAACAAGTAATGCAATAGGGTATAGTATAATGTTGTCAAATCCAAGCAATTGTAACACTATTATTAGAATAACAGGTAGTATGCAGCATATTGCCATTTGCGCAAAATGATTATTTTTTATTGAATTTGTTATCTTATTGAGCATTATTGTTCATCTCAGAAAACTAGTTATGTCCTGGCCAACTGCTTCCTTAAACTTCTGCGGATCAATCTGTTTTAGACATTCCTGATATTTATCTGGATGATGGCTTAGATGTTGAATGTTTGATGGATCATTCAGATCACCACATTCACTATTTGAAAGCTGAGCTTTTTGCTCATAGTAATTAAAATTCTGATCATTGTTCTCAATCACGGTATTAGGGCCGGAACTAAAAAAAGCAGAATAAGAAACCCATACAAGAACAACAAAACCAATGAGCAGAACAGAATATGATAGGTTTCCTTTTTTAGCAGGAACTTCATTTGAAAGATCTTCCTTATTTTTTTGCTTGCAACAATCCATTGACAATCAACCTCAAAAGATAGAAGTTGAAACACCTTATTTAAATAGCTGTGAAACTAGTTTCATCCCATAGCCCCTTTCTTTCAAAAAGAAAGTGGCTGAGGACTTCACCCCCAAAGAAACGAATTTATAAGATTAAATAATATAATACAAATACAAAAAAGATTACTTTAATTTCTGCAATATTTTCTTAGTTTCATCTTTATACGATTCAACATTTGGCTGGTCAAATGGATTGACATTAAGCAAATAAGCAAGATACATCATTTCCATCATCTTGAATTGTAAAAGTTGTCCTGCAGTGAACTCTGATTTGTCTGGGAGAACAATCTCCATATAAGGTCTTTTTGCCTTTGTGTATGCAATCTTAGCACCATCATAAATAGCATCCATAATTTGCTTCAATGATCTTTTTTGAAGATTTGGAACAAGATACTCAAAATCCCTGGAGTCAGGCAATTTAACGTTATCTCGATTCTCTGTTACAGTAACAAAAGTAGTAACTTTATCAAAAGGACCGCCAAGATAAAGTTGCGCCATAGAATGAAGATCAGTTGAACCGATTGAAACAGTTGGAGTTATACCAATATTGACCTTTTCTCCACTTTTATCATGGTCTTTTCCAATGCTTTCTGCCATAAGTTGACGATACCAATTTCCAATTGATTCAAGGTCGTTTCCGAATAAAAAGGTATCATGAATGTTCTTTCCTTTTTTGTAATGGTAGTATAATATTGCAGCAGATAAGGCAGCTGGATTTTCATATATTTTATTGTTAAGACATTCCTTTTTGGAATAAGAGGCCCCTTTAATTAGCTCATCAATATCAATATCAAGCATTCCCAAAGGAAATAGTCCAACTGAGGAAAATACTGAGTATCTACCCCCAACATTTCTAGGGACTTCGACGATACTAAAGCCTTTTTCCTTGCCAAACTTCCATAGTTTAGAATCCTTATCTGTTGTTACAACAACGTATTTCTCATAATCCTTTCTGTATTTTTTCAATAAACTAATAAGAATCTCAAAATTAGCAATGGTTTCAGTAGTAGTACCGGATTTGCTAACAACATTAATCAAAATGTTGTCTCCTCTTTCCAAGGCTCTTTCTAGAATGCTGGTTACCTGATCCATAAGATCTGAATCAACTGTATCTGCATAAATAACTTTCATACTAGGCCTTAGTTGATTAAAAAGCTTTCCAGAAACCAATTGATGAACAGTTTTGGTTCCAAGATTACTTCCGCCAATACCAACTACTACAAGATAATAGGGGTTAAGTTCTTTTTTTTGTTTTACTAGGTCCTTAACAAGTTTGATGCTTTCAGTATCATCTGGTAGGTTTATTGAGCATCTTTCATCTTCATACTTTAGTTTAGATGCTTTTTGCATATTGGATATTTCTTCCTGTAATTTTTTTTCAATTTTGCTAAGTTCTTCAGAAGATACAAAGCTATTTTTATGATCAAGAGAAATTGGTTTCAATTTACCTCACCTTCCAATCTTTGCATAGTCTTCAACAACATCTTTAGTAAATGTTTTCATGCCTTCAATTGTTTTTTCATGAACCATTACTTCTTCAATTACATTAAACGGAACTGTAGCTATGTGAGCACCGACCAATGCACATTCTCTTAATTGTTGTGCGTTTCTTATGCTTGCAGCAAGCACTTCTGTCTTAATATTATAATTTTTAAAGATCTCAACACACTTCATAACTAGGTCAACACCTGAAAAAATCCCTTTGTCATTTTTGCCATTTAAACCTTCAGCAGGATAATACTCTAATTTCCCAAATTGGATTTGACTTGTTGTTCTTAATAAATCATCAATCCTTCCAGCAAAAGGACTAACCATCTTAGCACCTGCTTTAGCAGCCATTAAGGCTTGTTCAGGAGTAAAAATCAAAGTACAGTTAACAGGTATTTTTTCCTTTGACAACTCGCGTATTGCTTTAATACCATCAAAGTTATTTTTTTGCCCATCAAAAGAAGTGTTAACTGGAATCTTTACAACAACGTTTCCTGCAACTGGATTGAATTTTTTATATAGATTTCGTCCTTCCTCAACCATTCCTTCATAATCTGTTTTCGTAACTTCTAAACTTACAGGAGTTCCCTTTGCAATTTTCAGAATTTTGGTTATGTACCCTTCTAGATCTATTTTTTGTCCTTTTTCCTTAAGTTTGTCAACTGCTTTTTTCATTAAAGATGGGTTTGTGGTTATACCATCTAAAATTCCTGCAGAATAGCCTACTTCTATTTCCTTGATGTCTGCTGTATCAATAAATAATTTCATCGTTTCCCTCTTTATTTGTTTCTAAATACTAAGATAATATATTTAATCATTACCAAGTTTCTCAATCTCTTCCTTAAGAATCTGATTTGTTAATTTTGGTTCAGCTTTGCCTTTTGTATGTTTCATAACCTGGCCTAACAAATAATGAAAAGACTTTTCCTCTCCTTTGAGATAATCTTCAACTGCTTTCATATTGTCCTTTATTACTTTTACAGCTACTTCACGAATTTCGTTTTCAGAGGTAACTTGGTGTAGTCCATGTTTACTAACATACTCCTTAGGTGAAAAAACATCCTCAACTAGTTTTTCCATAAGCTTTTGTCCAGTTGTTTCAGATATTTTTTGACTATGGACAAGTTCAAATAATTCAATTAATTCTCTTTGCCCAAATTTGATATCTCTTAAAGTCTTTTTATTATAGTTAAGAACACGCAATAATTCGCGCCTTAACCATCTTGCAGTAAATGATGGATTAACCTTTTTTGATATATTTTCAAACAAATCAGCTAATTCAAGTTCTGATGCCATAACCTCAGCATCAACTGGATCAGTTTTATATTGCTCAATAAATCGTTTTGTTTTTTGATAAGCCAATTCTGGGATTTGTTTTTTTATTGAAGAAGCTAATTTATCGGTTATCTCAATTATTGACAAATCAGGTTCAATTATATATCCATAATCCTCTTCAGTCTCCTTTGTTCTTAGGGATTTTGTAGTTTTAGCTGCATCATTCCAACCCCTTGTTTCTCTCTTTATTTTTAACCCTCTTTTTAACAGGGCTTTTTGCCTAGTGATTTCATAATTTAATGCGCGTTCAAGCTCCTTAAAACCGGTTATATTTTTTACCTCAACCCTTGTATAATTGCTCTCCTTTAACGAAATGTTTGCATCAGCTTTAATTATACAAGTGTTAATATCGAATATTTTCAAATAATCCAGAATTGTTATTAACTGATTTAGAAAATCCCTAGCTTCAGCTGGCGAAGTTAGCTCGGGATCAGTTACTACTTCAATAAGAGGGTTTCCTGCTCTATTGTAATCAATAAAAACATAAGGCGAACTTTCCATAGAGCCTAGATAAACAAGTGAAGCTGGGTCCTCTTCAATATGGATTCTAGTAATATTTATGTTTTTGCCGCTCTTCAACGGAATTTTACCTCTTGAACCAAGAGGTTCCTCAAATTGGGTGATCTGAAAATTTTTTGACATGTCAGGATAGAAATAGCTTTTTCTTGAGAATATAAGCTCCTTAGATAATTGAGAATTAATTGCAAGACATATTTTCATTGCATATTCCAATACTTTTTTGTTTAGAACAGGTCTAGTTCCAGGATGACCTAAACAAATTGGGCATGTTCTTGTATTTGGGTCTTCGTTTCCTTTAGTTGAACAACTGCAAAATAGTTTTGACTTTGTGTCAAGTTCGACATGAACTTCAAGCCCAACCACAACATCAGAAGTGAATTTCATACCAAATCCTCTATAATTTGTAAGAATTGAAGTAATTTGCCATCTTGCAAATGATCTGCAATTCCCATTAGTCCTATTGGCAAACCATCTTTTTCACCTATTGGGATGCTTGCGTGAGGAACCCCAGCTAGGTTAGGACCTACTGTTAAAATATCCATCATATAATTCTGCAAAGGGGTCATTTTTTTAATTTCAGAGAATTTTGGTGCAACAACAGGCATGGTTGGACATATTAGAATATCATAACTTTGGAATAGATTTTTATACTCCTCAATAATTTTTGTTCTCACTTTTGTTGCTTTTATATAATAGGCATCTCTATAACCAGCCATTCTTGCAAAGGTTCCAAGCATTATTCTTCTTTTGCTTTCTTCGTTGAAATGTTTGCTTCTAACCTCAGAAAAATACTCAGCAAAGCTTTTACCTTTAGGATCAGATTCTTGACCATATCTTAAACCACTTAAACAGGCTAGATTTGTTGAAGCTTCACAAGTTGCAATAATGTAGTATGTGCTAATACCATATTTGAATGTAAATGGAAGTGAAACTTCCTCTACTTCTAAACCTTTTGATTTTAATTTTTTTACAATTTTGTTTATATTGTCTTTTATTGCCTTGTCAACACCTTCACTCATACCTTCGGTGATTAACCCAATCTTTAGTTTCTTATGATTTTTAGGATTTAGATCTAGTTTTTCTATTAGTGAAGTGCTATCCTTTTCATCAAATCCAGCTATACTCTCTAGCACAGGAACAATATCCTTTACCTTTTTGCTCATAACTCCTATTTTATCTAGTGAATTTGCATATGAGATTAAGCCATATCTACTTACTACTCCATAGGTTGGACAGAAACCAACAACCCCACAAAAAGAAGCAGGATTTTCTATTGAGCCACCAGTGCTTTCGGCAATTGCAATATGTGGAAAATCAGCTTTTTGGGTTATTCCAGCTGCCCCACCACTTGAACCACCTGTTGCACGCTCCTTATCAAAAGGGTTTTTTGGAATTTTAAAATCTAGACCAACATTTGTGTTAAAACTTCCAAAACCAAATGCATCACACGAAGTTTTACCAATAATAATTGCATCTTCTTTACGCAATCTTTGAATTGCAGTTGCATCAAAAAGAGGCTTGTATCCTTTTAATATTCTTGAACCTGCAGTACTTTCAACATCCTTTACACAGAGATTGTCCTTTACGCTGATAATTAACCCGGCAAGTTTACCTTTTTTTGTTTTTTTATGAATTTCTTTTGCTTGTTGCTTTGCTTCTTGTTCACAAATAGTATTGAAATAATGGTATTCATCATTAATTGATTTACATTTGTCTAGTATCTCATCTAGGTATTCATCTAGCTTAAGTTTGCCTGATTGTACTTTCTTTAAGTGATCTTGTATCATTCTATCGTTCCTGGTCCAACAAAGAAACCTTTTTCCTTGTTTTTAGTAAATTTTAATGCCTCTTTTTGTTCAAGACAATTTTCTACTTTGTCCTCTCTTAAGACATTTTTTTGTTCAATTGGCCTGAATGAGCTTTTTACTCCTTTAACATCAATCTCATCAAGAACCTTGAATGCTTCAAGAATGTCTTTGAAATCCTTAATAAATTTTGATATCTCTTCTTGATTTAGATTTAATTTTGATAGTCCAGCAATCTTCTTGATTAATTCTTCATTAACTTCCATGTACTCACCGAAGAATGATTTGAATCACTTTGTGATTGGAAAAATATTGTTTTTCCAATATTTGAAATCCAAAAGATTTCAAATGATTCAAATATTTGAAATTGATTTCAATTTCAAATAATGTTGTTTCGTAATAATTAAGAATTATATCTTTTGCTTGCTGCATAATTATGCCAAACAGAACATTATTCGGTAACTACAACTTTTGCACGCATATTGCCATGAAAAGAGCAGTGATAATTGAAAGTTCCAGGCGTATCGAAAGTATAGCTAAAGGTTTTGCCTTTGCTTAGCGATCCTGAATCAAAAGTATTATCATCAGCAGTAACAGTATGTGGTGCATCATCATCCTGAATCCAAGTCACTGTAGTGCCTTTTGAAACAGTTATTTCTGAAGGACTAAATGCAAAACCCTTGATATTAACAGTCACCGTGTCCTGGGCATTCGGCACAGAAGAAGAACTGTTGATAGTATCATTATTTGCAGAACCCGTTGGGGTTGTACACCCAAACAAAAATACAATAGCAAACAATAATGTCAATAATTTAGTTTCCATAACAAACACCTCTTTAAATAAGCTCAATGAACAACTCCCCATTTTTTTCAGTTACCTTATAAGTATTTACTGGATCTGAGGCAGGGCCATCTAATACTTTTCCAGTCCTATGGTCAAAAATAGAGCCATGCCATGGACATATAATATTAGAACCGTCAAGAGTCCCTTCACATAAAGGTCCATTTGCGTGTGTACACTCATTGTCTATGCAATAATATTTTCCTTGAATATTTGAAAGGGAAAATTTTTTACCATTTAAGGAAAGACATTTATGCTCACCTGGTTTAAGTGAAAAATTCCCAATTGATACCAAAGCCATATCTATAGTATAAAGACAAAATTTAAATTATTAATTGAAGGAATTCAATGATGGATAAGGTTTCAGATCTTAAAGTGGTCTACCGTGACCCTTATAAGGTAGTGATAATTTCCTTACTCATTTTAGCAATTATTAACCTCAATTTTTCAGCAGGGTTAGATAGTCTCACAAGTGTGTTGATAGTTGTATTGAGCTCAGTTTTAACAGATAGCCTGGCGAGTTACATAATGCTCAAAAGAACGTATATATCTGAGACCGCGATTATAAGCGGACTCATACTCTCACTTGTAATTTCGCCAGGAACCCCGATTGTATGGTTGGTTCTAGCACCTGCCCTTGCACAGATTTCTAAACATATTATAAGGTACAAGAACAAACCAGTGTTCAACCCAGCAGGATTTGGTATGTTCCTAGTATTCCTTTTTTTCTTTAACGGTGAAAGCTGGTGGGGAAATTCAATGGTGGTAGCCACGATTATTTTGGGATTGCATGTTTCTTACAGGATCATGCGCATCTCTGCATCACTTTCGTTCCTTGGATCAATTATAATTTTCACAATAATTAAAGACCTAATAATCAGTGGTTCGATCGGAATAGAATCAGCGGTTACAGTTGCGCTTTCGCAGGTGTTCCTTGCACTGTTTATGATAGTTGAACCGAAATCATCAACAATCAGGAAAGATGGGCAAGTGATATGCGGAATTACTGCAGGCTTAGTCTTAGTATTGGGATACGTGCTAAACCTTCCGATTCCCCCTCTTTTAGGATTACTGTGCGCAAATATTGTAGCTACAAGGTACAAATAGCAGGACTATAAGATAGTAAATGAGTGTATCTAAAGTTTAAGTTCAAGGCACAAGCCTTTCAGGGTCTCTAGGAAACAAAACGCAATCCCTTATATTCTCAATATCCAACAAACTTTGGGTTAACCTTTCAATACCAATAGCAAACCCACCATGAGGTGGAACTCCATACTCAAAGAATTTAGTGAACCATTCAACTTCGCTTTCTTTCATTCCCTTATCTTTTACTGCTTGCATGATCTTATCATAACGATGTTCTCTTTGCCCACCAGAACTTAGTTCAAGACCTTTGAAATAAAGATCAACTGATCTTGCCCATTTAGGATCTTCATCAACTTTCATAACATAAAATGGCTTAACTTTTGAAGGGAACCGATTAACAAAATAGAACTCAGAATCATATTTCTCTTTGACGTAATCCCATAATATTTTTTCTGACTCGGTATCAAGATCTTGGCCTTCCCCAAGCTTCTTTCCTTTTTCTTCCAATATTTTATAAATATCAGGGAATTTTAATTCTGGAAA
>DATDTS010000090.1:0-5158 GCA_035290745.1 Candidatus Bilamarchaeaceae archaeon
TTTAATCAAATCACTTGCAAGTTTCTTTTCTTCTCTAACCTCTCTTGTACTTGGACTGATATTTTTTAATACCTCAGAAAGCAAATGTTTCATACATAAACATTTAAAATGGAAACTATTAAATGCTTTTATGGACTTTAGGAGGTTTTTTGTTCTTCTGTTATCATTTATATTTGTTTTTGGATGTATCACCCAGCAGGATATTTCAGATGTGAGAAAAGAACAGATTGCATCTACTGAATATTTTGATGTTAATGATGATGGAATCAATGAAATTATTCATCTGACTTTTAATCCTATTCAACTTGAGAAAAACATAAAACTGAAAAGAGAAGTGATTATAACAGCAAATCTTGCTTTGGACGTATCAAGTTTTGACAGCATATCAGATGCCGATGAGCTTACGCTCCTTTCCAATCTAAATGATTTTTCTGCTTCTTCCGAGAACTTTATCAATACCTGTTCTAACAAGGTTGGCTTAGAATTTAATTGTGTTGCCTACGAGGATTGTGCTGATCTTTGTGCCGGTGCGTCATCAAAATGTGCAAAATTAGAAAAAGGATACAGGAAGGAACTTGGTTGGGCACTTGTTGATTTTGTAAAAGATCGGAAAAAGATAGAAGATACTTTCCCTTCTCTTCGTTTTGATATCAAGGACATAGGTGATGCAACTGCTGAAAAAAAGATTTCAGTTGTTAAAAATGTAGAATCTCTTTTGAATGCATACTCATCTTTTATGTCAAATGATGCCTTTTTGTCAAACACACTTAACCAATGTGACAAGGCAACTCTTAACAGTGGAGATTTTTTATTGGAAGACCTTGAAGCTGTTTTATCCAGAATTGGCAGTATTAATAGGCGCGTGTCATCCTATGATTACAAGGTTGTCATCCATCTTGAATCTGATACGTTAGATGAACTTTCAGTTGTTAACCTAGACATAGTTGAAAAAAGGCCTTCTAGTGCAAACGATGTTTCCTCTTTTCAGACATCTGATGTAGGGGATGAGATTAAATGGTCAGGCGCTAAGTTGTCCCCTGACGCCCCAAGCCTTCTTTTTGTTTATAGTTTTTCTAGTAGTGTTGACCCTAACCAGGTTATTAACCAATTCACCTCTCCATCAGTTATCACAAAAGAGCTGTCACTTGAGTTTTTGAATCCAGTTTTATTTGTTTATGGTGAGCTGTTTAATGCTACTAAGGACTATCATCTTTCATTTGGTCTTTCCTTTGCTTTGTTTATCTGTTTATTTTTATTTTTATATAGTTTCCTAAAAATAATTATTGCTGCCTTTGGTGCAATGTTTGCAAGAGAAAAATCTGTAGTTGGAATCAAGAAAGCATTTTCACAAACACGCGTAACCTGGAAAGGTGACCTAGTTCTTGGGATCATTGCATTTGTTGTTGCGGCTGTAAGCAGCCATATGTTTGCAACATCAGTGACTGGTAAGCTAAGTTTAACTGAATCATTTGATTTGTGGACTAAGGAAGATATTGTTTCTTTTGTTTCAGTTGTTTCATATTTCTTGGGTACTGTTCTTTTATATCTGGCAATTGAGAACAAACTAAAGATACTCTTCCTTGGCGGGTTCTATAATAAGGAAATAAAAGAAGACAAACAACTTTTTGTTAACAATATCTCGTCACTAAAAGAGAAATTGAAAGAACTAAAATCTTTAATTGAAAAACTTTCCAAAGAAGGGTTTGATGTCGGAAAGGAATATGATGCGCTTGCATCAATCTCACTAGAAAAGATTGACACGCTCTCAAAAAAGACTGACGATGTTGATGCCAAACGAACAATAGATCTTGATCTTTCCAGGGTTGATGATGCTATTGAGGCGTTGCATGAAAAGAAAAAAACAGCTGATGAGAATTGGGCTGCATGGAGCAGCAAGATTAGTGCACTTGTGCAGGAGAATGATGAGGTTTATGTCTCAAGTCTTAATTTTATCCCATCTTCTCTTAGGTCATGGACACTGAACAAATTTGTTGAGGAGCACAAAGCCGAGGGTTTTGTATTTGAGGATGAGGCAATAAAGAAAAAGGCAATAAGTGTTGGTTCAGTTGCTGAGGATCTTGTTAAAAGAGGGGTATTTTACGGTCTTGTTTTGACCAAGTTTGGAAAGGTACTATCTGCACGAATAAAAGATACAAGCGATACAGTAATTAGTATACTTAGTTTGCGTTCATTTGCTTATCTCTCAACATTAGTTAAGAATCTTAGAACTGGTGATTACGTTTCAGTTGTTTCAATTGGAAGCAATCTAGTGCTTGTTTTCTTGAAACATGAAGATTTTGAGAGTATGGCTTTAGTTGAGAAATCCAAATTCAAAACATCTGTCGCAAAGCTAAAGGAAACATTGGAAAGATTAAGCTGATTTTCTCTCAAAAGAGAGGTTATTTAAAGCGTTTGTTCTACTATTATTTATACACTTATTAAACTAATATTCACGACGTAAAAAGGTTGATATTTTATGACACAGGATACTACAATTTATAGTGCTGACCATATCCAAGTTTTAGAAGGCTTAGAGGCAGTTAAAAAACGACCTGCAATGTATATCGGCGATCTTGGCAAAAGGGGATTACATCATCTTGTGGAAGAGATTGTGGACAATTCGATTGATGAAGCACTGGCGGGTTATTGTAAAAACATTGAGATAAGCATTAATTCGGATGGATCAGTTTCTGTAAAGGATGATGGCAGAGGAATCCCTGTTGATATGCACCATTCCGGAAAATCTGCACTTGAGGTTGTTGCAACTACTCTGCATGCAGGCGGAAAGTTTGATAAAGGGGTTTATAAAATTTCAGGCGGCCTTCATGGCGTTGGGATATCAGTTGTAAATGCTCTTTCAGAGTATATGGAAGTCACAGTTAGAAGAGATGGTAAAGCATACTATCAAAAATATATAAACGGTAAACCTCAAGAAAATGTAAAAGCCATTGGGGAAACAAGTGAAAGAGGAACAATGGTTAATTTCAAGCCTAGTCATGAGACCTTTCCAGTCACTGTTTTTGATTTTGAATATTTGAAAGAGAGGATTATGGAATTAGCCTTTTTGAACAAAGGGCTTCGCATTATTTTAAGTGATGAAATAAGTCAAAGGACTGAAACTTTTCATTATGAAGGTGGGTTGATTGAGTTTGTTAATTACTTAAACAAGGCCAGAATGGGAATACATCCCGCATTTTATTTTACTAAAACTGCAGAATCTGTAGAAATCGAAATTTCACTTCAATATACTGCAGCGTATAATGAGATGATTTATTCTTTTGTTAATGATATTAAAACTATTGAAGGTGGAAGTCATTTATCTGGATTTAAAACTGCTTTAACAAGGGCGATCAACGATTACCTAGCTACTAATGTTAAAAATTCAAAAAAAGCAGGCGGGAATGATGTTTTAGAAGGGTTAACTGCAATTATTAGTGTTAAGGTTCCTGAGCCTCAATTTGAAGGCCAGACAAAGACGAAACTTGGAAATAGTGAAATTAAGGGTATTGTTGATAGTGTGGCTTATGAGGCTCTTAAGTCTTATTTTGAAGAGAACCCTGAGATTGCTAAGAGAGTATCTGAAAAGGTTATGAGCTCAATTAATGCCCGTGAGGCTGCACAAAAAGCAAAGGACTTGATTAGAAGGAAAACTGTTTTTGAAAGTAGTATTCTACCAGGTAAACTTTCAGATTGCTCTGAAAGGGATCCAGCTCTTTGTGAGCTTTATTTTGTTGAGGGAGATAGCGCTGGAGGAAGTTGTAAAAACGCAAGAGACCGAAGATTTCAGGCAATTCTTCCATTAAAAGGAAAAATATTAAATGTTGAAAAAGCCCCTATTCATAAGGCATTATCAAGTGAAGAGATAAAGGCAATTGCCCTTTCTCTTGGTGCTGGTTTTGGTGATGATTTTGATGTTAGTAAAGTACGCTATCATAAATGCCTTATTATGACAGATGCTGATGTTGATGGGAGCCATATCAGAACACTTTTGCTAACATTATTTTACCGTTATTTTAAAGAATTAATTGAAAAAGGATACTTGTACGTAGCACAGCCTCCTTTATATAAGATTAAGAAAGGCAAAGGCGTTGAGTACGCATATTCTGATGACCAACTAAATCAGATTTTGCATCAATATGATGGCAAGGCTGAATTACAGAGATACAAAGGTTTAGGTGAAATGAATCCTGACCAATTATGGGAAACAACTATGGACCCGGAGAATAGGACATTAAAGCAGGTAACTATTGAAGATGCTCGTAAAGCTGATGAACTTTTTACGATTTTAATGGGTACAGAAGTTGAGCCTAGAAGGGATTTTATCCAAACTTATGCAAAAGAAGTAAAGAATCTTGATATCTAATTCGTACTAAACGTTCCTCCAAATTTTGCTCTGCCATTCATTAATTTTGTATCAGGTGAATCATTTGGAGATGAAGGTTGTCCTTCAGCTTCAAGATTTATTACACAACTAAAGCCTACTCTTACATTTTTCTCTGTAACCATCCATACTGTCAAAAATTCAATTAGTTCACCACTAGCCTTTTTTACCGCAACTATCTCGTTATTTGGATCATACGCAAAAACAGAACCATTTGATCTAATCTCTTGGGTTATGCAGCTTGTTTCAACATCTTTTTCTTTTAATACTTTTATTATATCAGGATCAGTTAATTCTGTTCTTAGTTTTTTTAGATCAACTTTGATTGGGTCGTCAACACGCGGGAGCTCTCCTTTAAATTCGGTTCTTCCATCAACTTTTGGGCCTTTTTCGGTTGTTTGCTGTTGTCTCTCACTCAGCATAAGCATCCTTGTCACTGCCCGAAAATGTTTCATAATACTGTTCTGTGGGAGAGAATATTTAAACCTGTTCTATTGACTCTGCCAGTATTTTATATACTTCTACTTTTTTTGAGAACTGCTTGAAAAACGCATCCATCATTTTTTCTGCTATCAAAGGAACAATAAGCACTGACTTTGTTCGCAAAACGTCCCTAAGGTCAAGCTTGTTAAAATGATAATAAAATCTTCTTTTTACTCTATTAAAATCTTTTTTGTCCTTTGCTTTTATATCATAAACATAAACTAGTTGCATACTGTTCTTTTTGCATTAGATTTTTTAAATGTAACCAGAGTTACAATACCTATGTCAACTTTA
>DATDTS010000091.1:0-9373 GCA_035290745.1 Candidatus Bilamarchaeaceae archaeon
CATGTGCTCAATTCTTTTCTGCACCAATTCTTTTGTTCCAATATCTTCCCTATGCCAAACAGGACCTTTCACATTTTTACATCCTTCTTCGGCTATTTTTTCAGCGTCTTCTAAAGTATCAGCAACCCCTAAAATAGCAAATGCACGGGAGGAGGTTGTGTAAATTTTGCCGTCTTTTTCATAGACTGAGGCATAATAAACTTTGGCTCTACCGTTTTCAACCGCACCTTCAATTGAAACCTCCTGATCTTTTTTAGGATTGTCAGGATAACCTTCAGGAACCAGATATTTTACAACTGTACATTTCTTATCGAATTTAACTTCACACAACTTCCCTTTTGCCATTGACAAAAAAACTTTGTACAAAGAGGTTTTCAATAATGCCAAGACATTTATCGCTTCTGGATCACCAAATCTAGCATTAAATTCAATTACTTTTGGCCCATCTTTTGTAAGCATAAACTGCCCATATAAAACTCCAACAAATTTATGGCCTTCAGTATTTAGTGCAGTAATAACCTTTTGCATAATTTCTCTTGCGTTATCTAAATCCTTTTGAGAGAGAAAAGGTAATAATTTTCCAGTGGAATATGAACCCATGCCGCCAGTGTTCGGTCCGGTATCACCTACAAATGCTCTCTTGTGGTCTTGAACAGGAGGCATTGTTGTTATTGTCTGGCCATCTGAAAATGCTTGGAACGTGAATTCTTCTCCTCTTAGTTCTTCTTCAATCAAAACCTTGCCATCCTTTTCAATCCATTCATTGGCATAATCTATTGCATCTTCAATTTTTGGAAAATGATCTTTTGAGACCTTTACTCCTTTTCCACAAGTTAACCCAATTGGTTTTACTGCAACATTTACATACTCACGAATAGTTTGTTCTGCATCACTTTTTGTTGTCACAACTTTGTTCATAACCCGGCCATTTATTTGATGTTTTTCCATTAATTCCCGCATAAATTGTTTGTCCCATTCTATCCTTGAGCCTTTTTTTGATGGAGAAGCAACGAATAAACCGTGTTCCTCTAAAACATCGCTAATTCCTGCTGCAAGAGTTGCATCTGGAGATGAAAAAGCAAGCTGTATCTTTTCTTTTTTTATATTTCCAAGAATTTCAGAAATAGCATTTGGATTTGTTATATCTGCAATCCAATATCCTTTGCAAAGCTTTGCAATGGCAGGGTTTTTCTTTGACATAATTGCATATACATCTGAATCTTCTGCTAGTTTTTCAGCAATTATATGTTCTCGTGCTCCATTACCAATAAGAATAATTTTCATAGAATCAACTAATGTACTCCTTGTTAGAAGGCTTTTTATATAGCTGTGTATCTCTTGATCAAGATCATTTGAATTAAGAGTACACAGCCATAAATGGCTGAGCTTCATTTGAACTTGGCATTGCAAGTTCAAATATTTGAAATTCGGTTGATGAATTTCAAATCATGCTCATTCGTTCAAATATTTCAAAAACGCATCAATGTACTAAAGTGCATGGTTTTAGCGTATTGCGTTTTTCAAATTATTTAAACATCTTAAGAATAGTTGCTAAAAAACCTTTCCTTAATTCTTTTCGAATCGAATATTTTCTTTGCAATGGATAATTTTTAAGAATAGCGAATTCCATTCAACCAATCCTTTTTATATACCCTTCACGGGCAAGCTCACTAAGAACTTCCTCAACCCTTGATGGAACAACAGAATGTGCACGACAAAAATCTGCAAGCTCAATGCTTCCGTTATGCAACTTAATCCACTTGTAAACTTCTTCTTTTAGGATTTCATCACTCATTGATTCTAATTCCTTTACCCTTTTTGCCAATTCACTGTTTTTAGTTTCATACTCCAAAAGAAGCTTTACATTCTGCTCATTTGATTTCAGAGTTTCATCATATTTTTTAGTTAATGTTTTGTGTTCATCATGAATAGAATCTCGTTGTGCAGAAAGATCAACTGCATCTTTATCAATTGCTTTTTGGAGTTCCCTGAAAGAGGAGATAAGGATCTTATAAAAAGAAAATGAGACGGTATAAAACTCACCGACAACAACAAGAATATTCAAAAGTACTGGTAACAGCTCAAGCTTTCTCCTTCGTGGGCTTACCTTAGGAATAAGAGCGTACGAAAAGACAATTTCGTTATCTTTAAATATGACCTGATAATCAACCGTCTCATCCCCAAGCTCTTTTTCTGCGATAACCTCTTTTTGCTTTTCTTTTAGTGAATCAAATCCGAGTTTTTTTAGTTCTCTCTTTAGTTCTTTTCGTTTTCTTTTATCAAGCTTAGCTTCAACAACTATTGATTCCATCGAAATCAACCCAATTGATTGAGATTATTGAAATTTATTTTCAATGTCATATTATCCATCTAGTTTTAGGTTTACAACACCTTTTTTTGCCTTTCGTATCTTGACAAGTGAGAAGATCTTAACAAGATTCTTTTCAGTTATTCCCAATTGCCTCAATAGAGAAATGACAGAAGCGTTCGAATAACCAAATTTTGTCAATATGTCTACAATTATTTCTGCATCTACCTGGCCATCATTCTTTTCAAATTCAGATTTAATGATGTTTGCCTGGCGCTCATCAAGTCCAAAACTATAAAGCATTTTTACAAATTGCTCACGTTCTATCTCAACTTCCATCTTCCCACCTTTTATTGTTAAAAGGGATAGTGGTTCTTCACCATCAATCTTATTAAGCAGAAAGGTTGTGGATCGGACCTGTCGTTCTGCAAAAATCATGTTAATAGCAGCATCACCAACACCAAATTTTGATATTTCCTGATTGATATGCTCTGAATAACCTACTGACTCCTGCACATAATCCCTAAATTCTTTCAAAACTAATCTAAGTACAAACAAGCTTCCAATATTGCTGAAGATAGTTTTATGCATATCAGTTGGGTTTTGGGTTGAGATGATCAAAGCAAAGTTATATTTTCTACCTTCTCTCACGATTGTTATGACATCGCTTCTTTCATCAGATGCAATTTTCCATGCTTCGTCCAACACAACGAAAAGATCTACTCCTTTTTTCTTTTTTATTCCTTTTTTTCTCATAACTTCTTTTATGTGCTGAAGGATGGTTAGTCCAGCTAAACTCCTTATTTCTTCTGTTGGCAAATCATGAAGATCGATACAAACTAATCCGGATTCTGTTAATTTGTTTATTTTTATAGTTGATTTTCCAGCAAAAAAATTTGTCCCCTCTGATGTGAATCGTTTCAAAAGACGTGCTGATCTTTTGTTATTTTTCTTCTCAAGAATTTTTTGAACATCAACTAAGGTTGGTTCTTTTTTATTATCATAAGCAACTTCCAATGCTTCTTCGATCTCATCTCTTTCATCTCTGTATTTTTTTAGATCAACCAGGATATCAAGAGAAGAGATTATTTGTTTTATCCTATCTCTAGTTGGAATTCCAACTTTATCAAGAAGATTGAGTTTTTCCTTGCCAAGCTTAATTATTTTACCACCGACTTGAGAAACCCAATCATTGTATTCCCCAACCCAATCAAGAATTATTGCATTTGAGTCCCAAACAAGCGCTGCTCTTGTAAGAAATGATTTAACAGTAAAACTCTTACCTGATCCAGTAATTCCGATAACAGCAACATGTGGGTTAATTAATTTGTCAGGATCCCAAAAAACCGGGGTTCCAAGATACCTTGTTTTTCCAAGATAGATACTACTGAGTGGATCAGAAACAAGCAGATTTTTTTTAGGTTCTGGTGGATGAACAAGTATCATCCTATCAGCAAGTTCTTTTGAGAGCAAATAGCCTAGTTTCAATTCCAATCCCCTATTTTGCTTCAGTTCTAGAGTTTAAAAAGATAGTTGTTATATTAAAGAAACTAAAAAGTTTCATCCTTCAACTCTTCCTGAGTTGTTGGGAAAAATGAATCCCATTCAAAACAGCGAATCATGTCAAGATCTTTCAATTCTGTAATATCACATCCAAGCGAACTTGACAAAATAGTTTGTACTTCCTTTGCCTGGCGTTTTACCCTTGAAACAGCTTCCTCTTTTGTTAAACCAAATGCAGTGGTAGATGCAAAAGCAAGTATCTCAACAGACCTTTCACCGTGTGTTAATCTATCTAAAAGCCGATTATAATACGCAATTTCCCTATCAATTTTAGTTATCTCACTTGTGTCTCCCATTCTTGACCTCTTTGACTCAGCAGCACTTCTTTTTGTTTTAAGCTCATCTATTTGATTGGATAATTCCAAAGGAGAAATCATAAGCGAGATTTTTACAATATATTTAAGTGAGCTTATTGCCTTTTCAAAAGATTCAAACATGTGGTGCACTCCTGCATTATCCTTATCTCTTGAACTTTCATAGAATTGGACTTCCAAAAATTTAGTGGCAAAATAGCCCCCACTTGATTTTTTAAGTATATGGTCGCGCGATGGGGAGATTTGGTAATTTCCCCTCACTTCTACAAGGTTGGTAGCACGAGAGAACATAGGAAATAAAACATATCCATATTTCCATACCACAATACTAAAAAAGAAAAAAACCGCAGAAGCAAAAGCAAAAATTTCGCTGTCTTGTGATATGGAAACCACTATTGAGATTATCCCGCCAAGAAGGGCGCCAATTGTAACTGCTCTGTTTGCTATCATATTATCACATAATCTTTACAGCAGGAGAAATGAGCTCACTGCTTAGAATAGTTGTTAATTCCATTATAAATATAATCGTAATTATTAATGAAAATATTGGGGCGATTACAGAATAAACAAGGAGTCTAGAGAGGGCGCTTGAGTTGGATTGGACAACCTGAGTCAAGTCCTGAATAAAATCAACACTTGTAGTTGTAACGTTCGTATTGTTTGCAGTAATAATTCGGGTAGTCATACTGTCAATCTTGCCAGCAATAGCATAATTGTCATTCAAGTCAAGAATTGGCACGGTTGCATAGTAGGCGTTATTATTAAAATATCTTGTTAGGTTTAGCGACGCATTTAAGTCACTTGCTGGATCTGGAAATATTGAGATAAACGATGGATACACCAAAAATAAACCAAATGATATTGAAATAATAAAACCGCCCATTTTTCTTGTTGCAAAAAAAGCACGCAATATTAGGCCAACTGCAAGCAGTAAACCAAGTGCATTTTGAAAAATAAAATAAAGGATTTGAAGATTAAGGTTAACGAGCATCATATTAAACTGGAGAGTATCTACCTGCGAAGATAGAATTTTGGAAACTGCCTCCAAATTGGCAAAAGGCTGGATAGAAAAGGAACCAAAATTAAGATCAAGTGTTTGGTAATAACCAACTATCTGAGCAAGTTTTATTGTTTCTTGAAGAAGTGAAAAAGACGAAGTTGAGGTACTTGTAAAAGAGCACATAAGATCTGAAATGACGTCCCCTTCGTCTATGCACCTATGTTGGGAAGCACTTGTGCTAATTACTGCAACAGTTCCAGTAATGATGAGGATACCACCGACAATTGCGGCATTTAAAATAGATTGGGATAACTCCTCGATTCCAAATCCTTCTAGTCTCTTGTTGTTCAATGCTTTTCCAATACCCAAAATCAAGCCTGATAAAACAATAGACGCTGAAACAACGATTAGTGCAAGACTAAAATCTATCTCTGCCATTGCTTTGATATCAAAAACAAGGTTTTAAATTATGTGGATTAGACTCTACTTATATTTTCTTGTCTTTTTTTATCAGCTTATACGCCAAAGGGACTAAAAAGCTAGTAGAAATAAGGCTTAATAAAATAAGATAAAATGCAATCTGTGGAAGTTGATTGACCTGCAAAAGGATAGACTCTAGACGGGTTGTTGGTTCAACAGAATATGCGACCTGAACAGTAGCGACAACAATAGTAGAAAGTGCTGCAGTAGAAAGGCCTCTTGGGTTAATACTAGATAACAGCAAAAGGTATCTGGAAAGTTTTGACTTTGAAATAAAAACAGAAAGTGAAGCCCATCTTATTAGATATAAAGTTAAAAGAAGAACAAGGGCAATAACCAAATTAGTCATGTCGCCTATTACAACTATTATCCCAAGAAATACAAAGAAGAAGGTGCGTATAAAGAATGACAATTCGTTGTGCATAGACATAAGAAAGGAAGTTTCAAGTTTTTTTCTTAATTTAAAGTACTTCATAAATAACGTCTGATTTGTAAGAATTACTGCAAAAGTCAGTACTGAAATGGCACCACTGGAACCAAGAACTTCTGAAAAAGAATAAAGCAAAAGAAGTATTGCAAAAAAAGAGAGGTACTCTTTTTTATCTGAGAAAGATGGGGAAATGAAAAGAAAAAGAATCCCGAAAAGCACGCCAATTACTGCAGAAACTAAAAAATTTTGTATAAGACTAGCAAACACAAAACTTGCATCAAAATAGCTTGAAACCAACATCTGTGCAAAAACAAGAGTTAAAACAACTGAAGGAACATCAGTAAATGATGATTCTATAGTAAGAAAAGATGAGATTTCTTTCGGAAGAGAAAGACCTTTTATGACTGCAAGTGAGCTTGTTGCCCCAATTCCCCCAGCAATAGCTCCAAAAATAGCTCCGATCATGGGATCAAAACCAAAAAAATAATGAAATACAGCTGCACAGACGATAATTGAAAGCAAGGTTATCAAAAGTGCAACAGATATGGCACGACTTCCTTTGGATAGAAGAGTTTCCAAACTAAGTGACATACCACCATCAAAAAGAAAAACTATAAGGGCAAGTTGGCCAAAAATCCCTTGAAGATTTACAAAATCTTGAGTGTCAACATACTCAACATATCTTAAAATAAACCCAATCGCTAATAATAACAAAGCACCTGAAATTTTTGATTTTCTTGAGAATATTTCACTAAGGCACCCTATAAAAAGAATTGCCCCGAAGACAAAAAGTGTCGAATCAACAGAGCTAATTGGCATACAAATCCAGTTAGTTAACACACTAAGTTTTAAATTAACTATCATAGAATAGTGGAAGTATGGCTTCTAATTCTTTTGAGGAAATCCTATCAAAAAAATCCATCTTCCAGGATGTTTCAGTTTTATCACCTCATTTTGTACCTGAAAAATTGCCATTCAGGGAAGAACAAATAGGATCAATAATGAAAACCATTTCGCCAGCACTAAAAGGACAAAAACCTAGGAATTTATTTATTTATGGGACAACAGGAACTGGAAAAACCTGTTGTACGAAATGGGTTATGGAAGCGTTCAACAAAGTGAACCAACAAGCGCATATGCTTTATCTCAACTGTAGAGTATATAACTCAAGATACAGGATCTTACAAAAGGTTCTCAAAGAATTTGTTCCAGAATGCTCCAAATCGGGATTTGGACTTACCTTTCTTTATGAAAAATTGCTTGAACTGATTGATAAGAAACAACAGATGGTAGTAATATTAGATGAAATAGACATGATAAAGGATCTTGATGACCTGATATACACCATGACAAGAGCAAATGACGAAATAAGAAATAAGGGAGGGGTTTCGTTAGTTGGAATTTCGAACAGGCTTTCATTTAAGGATGCGCTTGACCCAAGAAGCAAATCAAGTCTATCGGAAATAGAAATGATTTTTCCGCCTTATACCTCAGAACAATTACAAGAGATATTAGTGCAAAGACTAAATGGCGGATTTGTGGATGGGGTTGTTACTGACTCTGCAATTAATCTTGCTGCTGCAATAACCTCACAAACTTCTGGAGATGCAAGGTATGCATTAAAATTATTGTTAAAAGCAGGGGAAATAGCTGAGCAGGAGAATAAAGAAAAGCTAACCGATGAAGAGGTAGAACATGCAAGAAGAATGGTTGAATTAGATTTGGCTTCGGAAACAATTGTAACCCTGCCAGAAAATCACCAAATGGTATTACATGCAATAGCAAAACTCACACTTGAAGGAGGAAAATATGAAAGACTTGAAGGACTAGAGCAAGGATTTCTATTTTCAGGAGAAGTGTATGAAGAATATGAATCAGTATGTAAAAAATTAAATAAGAGACCAAGAAGTTTAAGATGGTATAAGGAGTATTTGAATGACATTGAATTGCTTGGATTGATATCAACAAAACCTTCTTCAACTGGGATTAGAGGGCATACGACGTTAATTAAGCTTGGTCACCCTGCTGAAAATATTTTAAAGATTGTGAAGAAGATATTGGTTGCTTAAGTAGACACATATTAACTTATGATTGATTAATTCACAATAACAACAAAAACTACGGCGCTTGATGGAATCGAAGATTCCGTCAAAAAGGGAACGGTAAACCGGTTCCCTGCTTTTTGGGCGCAGTTATCGGTTTTTATTTATGAGTGCCGAAGTCATTTATGAGTACTGACTTTTACTAATGCCTTTCTTATAGCCGAGAGTTTTTTTTGGTTTTAAATTCAAAAATCACGAAAAGCTCTTATTTTTAAATATTTTCCCACTATAACTATAATATAGTTTGTGACCGCTTAGAAGTTAATGGGTATATAAATGGCCTATAATGGACAACGTTTAATAGACGCTAGAACAAGAAGAGAAAGATTCGTTGATCATCGAAGGAGGTTCAATGCTGAGCCTGCTTATTCTGGTTTAATAAGAGAGGTAGGCCAAGCAATTGCAAACCAAGAGGCCCCTCCAATAGAACTGTTGATAAGAAACCTTATTGTTGGAAGTGCAATGATTAGAGCATTTATCGCAATGTATGAGGATGAACACGGTAGATTACCTGATCCAAAAAAAGGGGAATATGACATTGTAGTAAAACAATGTGTTGATACGAGACCAATGTCAAGAACTATTGTTGATTTTCTTGAAAGTACAACACTTCATGAACGAACTGCTGGTGCAATTGTAAGAAAAGGAATGCTATTAACAATGTTAAAGATGGGTGGAACTGCATTCGTTGAAACACACCAATCATGTGGTGCTGAGGCTGTTGCGCACGACTATCATACAGGAAAATTCAATGGAAGCAAAGATGTTGATATTACAACAATTATTACTTCAATACCATATGCTGTAGCCGCTGAGGAAAATCCAGATCTTAGATGTATGCTAAATGCAATTGCACAAGTGCATAATGCAGAAGCAATAATAGCAAGACTTTCAGCAAATGGTGGTGAAATGGGATATGGTACTCAAATATATCCATTAATGAATGTATGGAGCCCAAAACCGGATATGAGATGGGTTCTTCAGGGGCAACCAGAACATCCTCTTGTTGCAATATTTCGTGAGAATGTTAAATTGCTTCAGGGATTGGCTGCTGAAGGTGGAAGAACAATGGCCACACAATATGCTTCACACATATTTGCATATGATCCATATAGGTTAGGAAGATTCAATGATCCACGGGTTATGTGTGGAGTTCTGCCAAATTCAATATTTCCA
>DATDTS010000092.1:0-3710 GCA_035290745.1 Candidatus Bilamarchaeaceae archaeon
GAAGAAATTACGATTCGGATCAATTACATCAACTAATTTCTATTAGAAATTTATTTGCTCATGAACATTCTTATGTGGAGGATAAAGATGATCTGGTAAAGATGGATCAACTCAAAAACGATGGCAAATATGTTAATCATACCTTTGAGGATTTGTACAAAAAATATTTCGATTTGTTCAACGAAGTAAACCGTAAGTTGATTACACTACTGAATGAACTAAATACTGCAAATCTTCTTTTGGATAGGTTAAAAGAAAAGTTAAGAAGTAGTGGGGTGGACATATGTGGAGAAGGTATCCTTGGTGGGATTGATGTACTTACCATCGGCGGAGTAGTACCACCTGGTGAGAAAGTCCCAAAGGGTGATAGCTGGCAGAGAACCGAGATGTATAAATTTGATCATTTCTTTATTAAAAATCACGATTGGGGTAAATTTAGTAAGCCAGGAGAGAATCCTCTGGAGCCGATCCAAGAACTAAGTAAAGAAATCAAAGCTTGGAAAAAATATTCTTCACCAGAAATACCTATAGTTGAGAAGGTCGCAATATTGAGCTTAAAGGAATCTAACGAAGTATTCCTTGTAGAAAAATTACTTGTTCCTTATGATAGTAAGAAATGGCAAGAAGGATGGCAAAAAGAAGCAGAAGAATTAGTTAGTAATGCGAGGAAAAGATTCCCTAAAGGAGATTTTGATCTGAAGAATATTGGTTTTGATCCTCATGATAAACAATTGAAATTTTTCGATGTTTTTCCTGGAACGTAGATAGTTGAAAGAAAAGAATAAAATATATTTGTTCAAGATTTATTACAAAATAAAAATCTAAATATCGTTTAAACTCAATTGATATTTTTTGGAGTTTCTATGTTTTCTAAATAATTAACAATCTCGTTACTTTTTTCAATTTCTATTCCTTTCCATTCATTGATTATCTGACTAATCCCTTCATTAGGTTTAAGATTAAGAGATTTTTTTGGACAAAAAATCGGTCTTCTTTGTTCAAAAGCCATCTTTGTTTGAATCATTGCACCACCTTTTTCTCCACTTGCAACCATTACTAAAGCATTCGACAACCCTGATGTAATTCTATTTCTTTGAACTAAAGCAATAGCTGAGCCAGGAAAATTAGGAAGATGCTCAGAGATTAACAAACCTTTTTTTTCTATTTCTTTAAATAAATCAAAATGATGTTCTGGGAACATTTTAAAGAAACCTGACCCAAGCACACAAATAGTTTTTCCATTAGCATCTAAAGCTCCTTTATGTGCTGAATAATCCACTCCTATTGCACCCCCGCTTACTATTACAAAATTATCTTTTACTAAATCCTTAGCTAAATTATAAGCCCATTCTTTTGTTTGTTCATCAGATTTTCTGCTTCCAACAATAGCGATTTTTTTTCTGTTAAGTAACTCTATATCTCCTTTTAAAAATAAAGTTAATGGGGGATAAGGGATGTTTTTAAGAAATGAAGGGTAATTCTTATCTATAATCCTAATTATCTCAATATTACTTTTTTCACATTCATTTAATACAGTTAAAAAGTTCTCATCTGATACTGATTTTAACTTATGAAAATCTAAAAGCATAGACTCGTTAAATATTCTAGTTCCAAGTAATTCATTGTCACTTGATAAGAAAATTTGATCTATGTCTGGAAGAAAGTTGAATAATTTTAAAATTTTACTTGGTCCAAGTTTTGGAACTCTGGTTAATTTTAACCATTTCACTAATTTTTCTTTTTTTTCCATTTCTATCCCTCTATCTTTGGTTTTTGTGATGTGTTGGTTCCTAAACACAATGCAGTTACACTTTTGACACCTGCAGCCATCAAAATTTTAGTGCATTCTAAAATACTCATGCCCGTACCACGATTATCATCAAGGAGAATAACTCTTTTTGCATTCAAGGGAAAACTCTTAACACTAACACTACCATTTACGACAGCGTATCTATTTTGTCGATTTCTTGGTGCCTCCGCTCGCTTGAAGGATCCTCTTACAAGCACTGGTCTGTAAGGAATTTTAAGATGCTCTGATAATCGCATTGCCAACGAATGCATGGTTGGAGTGATAGTAAGCAATTCTTTGCTTGTTGGAACAACAGTAATAAAATCGCACTCTTTAGTTCTTATTTCTTCTTTATAATCTTCAACTAACCCTTTTATCTCCGGCCAGAAAAAATCGGAAAAATCGCTTCTTTTTTTTGCTTTTAAAATCTTGAGTGAGTATGCATCTTGGTGCTCGACCTTATAGTAGTACTTCGGCGAAAAGACCATGGTTTGAATACCAGGATAATATTGGTCTGCAGCAATTGACTTGACTCTTCCTTTTTCATCAACCCATTCATTTTTGAATAATAAACTTTCTTGCCACATCAAGCTCTAACCACCTAATATATTAGGAAATTCCTAATATCTTGTAATTGTAAGGGACATATATAAATGTTATCCGGGGTTGTCCAGTGCGGGAGTGGGTTTTACTACCAAATATTTATATAGGAATATGTATAATGTATTCATAAATACATAATGTGGTGCAGGTTATTTTTATTTCCATCCCGCCGAACATCTATACTATTCTGCTTCAAGCGATGAAATTGGGAATGTTCTGAAATTTGTTTTACTTCCATCACCCCTTTCACTTCCAGCCCATCAAGATTCTTTAGAAGTAGAATATTGGCTATCCCTTCATGAGTAAAAGAAAAAGTCATAAAATGGATGGATTTTTCTGCTTTCTTCAATTCTGCACGAAGATGTTCAGCACAATGATCTTCAGGACAGAAGTAAGTTTGAATTTTTACGTCTCCCAGCCTGATCAGGGGGTGTTGTACGTTGCTGCCTTTCTTGAAGTTTCCGTTCCACAACTCTTGAAATTCATCTTCATAGTTTTGCGCTATTACTTCGGAATCAATCAATAATAAGTTATTATTGTTTTTATGCGCATCATTCTCAGTGGGATTCATCGATCCGGTGCTTACTCTCTGCCCGTCAACGACACAAAATTTGTTGTGCATTAAGCCATAAGAGTCAGCTTTAACAAAAGGATGATTAAACTTTTTAAGATAATCATCATCAGTAACTATTAATACTTCAATCTCTTTTTGTTTTTTCAAGACAGTTTGCTGCACTGATTCCAATCCGATATCATAGAAAGCACAATGAATGGAGGTTTGAGCTGATTCTAAGAACGAAACCAAGACCTGCTCACAATCTTCGGTTGGACAGAAATATAATTCTATCTTCCCTTGATCTAGTGTGTATTCATCCTGAGCAATCACTTTCCCAGTAGAACATCCACTAAGTACGAGAGCAATCAGAATAAAAATGATAGGGAGCTTCACCTTTTAAGGCAGAGATGGTTTATTTATAAAACCTAACCAAGGTTAAAGGCTAACTAAAGTTGCCTTTTAATCAATAATACTATATTCAATCTCTCTTTTTCCACCAGCATAGGCCTGGAACAAAATAGACTTAATTTGGAGAGTGATGCCAATATTTCCGTAGGTAAAATTCCCGCCTTCAAGAATCTGGTCGCTCTTGATATCATTTACTTCTACTATTACGTATTCAGGTTCAAGGTTATAAATACTAATGTTGTGTTTTGTTCCTGAACTTTCAATCTCTCCTTGTTCTCCCCATTTTAGAATATAAGTTGTTTTATCTTCTTCAACCACTCCATCTTCCTGGTTCTCGGCAGCATAAGAATTTTT
>DATDTS010000093.1:0-6371 GCA_035290745.1 Candidatus Bilamarchaeaceae archaeon
TTGCTTCTGGAACATTCGATCTGCCGTCCGGTCGTTTTGGGGTGATAAGACAGGCTGCCGATGCGAACGTTCCAGAAGCAACGGTTCATTCATTGTCCGAAGCACAACCGGGAAGCAGCACGTTACTTGAAGCTACTGATGAACTGATGCTTTTAAGATCATCTGATACTGAACTCGTTGTTCGTGGCACTAAAGAACAAGTTGATGAAGCTGTAAGATCAATTACCTGGTCAAGAAAAAAATAAAGTTCCTGCTATCTTGTAGCATCAACAAATGCCTTTATTTTTTCTTCTGATTTTTTGCCAACTGATTGTTCAACTCCAGTTGCAACATCAACGCAATACGGCTGAACTAATCTAATTGCATCCCCAACATTTCTTGAGTTTAATCCACCAGCTAGAAAAACTGGCTTATTTGCTTCCCTTGCAATTCTTGCGCTCAGGTTCCAATCATGGGTAACACCAGTTCCCCCAAGCTCAGTTCCTTTTTTTGTATCAAGTAAATATGCAACTACCATATCACTATATCCTTTGAAATATTTGCTATAATCCACTTTATCATAAATAGGAATGGTTTTGATAAATTTGCCTTTAAATTCTATCTTCCTAAGAATCTCTGGATGGATCTCACCATGTAATTGTATATACTCTGGTGAAACATTCTCAATTATTTCTTCAATTGCATCTTTTCTTGTTGAGGAGGTAACTACAACCGAAGAAACAAAAAGACCTTTTACACTAAGTATATCTTTGGCTTGTTCCAGAGTCACTTTTCTTTTAGATTCAGGAGAAACAACAACTCCTATAAAATTGGCACCATATTTATAAGCCATTCTAGCATCATTCATACTAGTTAATCCACATATTTTTACTTTCATAATAATCAAATCTGTTTCTCATTTACAATTTAAAATCTTAACTCTTTCACCTTTTCTCCAATATTTTTTGCTTTTAACAGATTTGTTCCTACTAAAATTCCCTTAACTCCTGATTTTTTTAATAGTTCAACATCACCTTTTGTTTTTATTCCACTCTCAGAAATAACTATTCCATCAGATTTTTCACTACCCAATATTCTGATTGTGTTTTGAACATCAACTTCCATATTCTTTAAGTTTCGGTTGTTGATACCGATAAAATCTGCTTTTGTTCTTTTTGCCCTTTTAAATTCAGCTAATGTATGTACCTCTAACAGCACTTCTAAACCAAGTAGATGTACATAATCAATCAATTTTGGAGGTGAAATTCCATATATCAAAAGTATGATGTCTGCACCAGCATTTTTTCCAGCAAGAACCTGCTTTTCTGAAACTATAAAGTCTTTCATCAATATAGGCAAATTAGTTGTTTTTTTTGCAATTGTTATATTCCTCAAATTTCCTTTGAAAAAAGTTGGCTCAGTTAATACCGAAATTGCGTTTGCACCATTTTTTTCATAAATTGCTGCAAGTTCTTCAATTGAATCAGAATACAACTCTCCTTCAGTTGGAGATGCAGGTTTTATCTCAGCTATTAATCCACCTGAATACTTTCTTTTTTCCAATTTTTCATCTTCTATTCTAGCATAATATTCTGAGTTAATTGTTTTTCTAACCTCCTTTAGAATCTTTCTGATAAAATTCATTTGAAAAACCTCCTCCTTTTTCAAGTTAATGAACTACTGAAACGTATTAAACTGTTTAATTTTTCTTTTGCCTTTCCAGAATCAATGCTTTCTTTTGCTAGTTTAATCCCATCTTTAATAGATCCTGCTATTCCAGAAACATAAATTACGGTCCCGGCATTTAAGAGAACAATATCTCTATGGGGCCCATTTTTTCCTTCAAGAACATCTTTTGTAGCTTGTACATTCTCTTTCAGCCCATTTGTTTGAATTGTTTGCAATGGTTTTCTTTCAAATCCAAAATCCTCTGGTTGGATTTCGTATGTTTTAATTTCATTGTTTTTAAGTTCAGAAACTATAGTTTTGCCATGCAAGCAAATTTCATCCAATCCCGAGCCATGAACAACTAAAGCATGTTTTAGTTTAAGTTTTTTGAGAACCAAAGCTACTTTCTCAGTTAGCTTTTCATCAAAAACTCCAATTAATTGGTTCTTTGTAGAAGCTGGGTTGGTTAAAGGCCCGAGAATGTTAAAAACAGTCTTAACTCCAAGTTCTTTTCTCACATTCATTACATTTTTCATTGTAGGATGGAATAAAGGTGCAAGCATAAATCCAATGCCTACCTTTGTAATTGATTTCTCTACCTCATCTGGCTTTAAATCAATCTTTACCCCTAAACCCTCTAACAGATCTGCTGACCCGCAACTAGATGAAACGGACCTATTTCCATGTTTTGCTATTGAGCATCCAGCTCCAGCAGCCACAAACATTGCAGTTGTTGAAATATTAAATGTATTAGTCCCGTCACCACCTGTTCCGCAAGTATCAACTTGGTATTTTGATTTTGGGTGTATTTGTATTGAGTTTGATCTCATTACTTTTGCAAATGCAGCCAATTCCTCAACTGTCTCTCCTTTTATTCTTAATGCTGTGAGAAATGATGAAACCTGTATTTCCGAGCATTCTCCCTTCAATATTTTGTTTATTGCATATTCTGCTTGTTTTTCATCTAAGTTTTCATTGTTTATGAGTTTTTTGATTAGTTCTCTCATAATTAATCTATCCAGAAGGCATTATTTAAATCATCAATGAACTTTTTTATACAATACAAATAATCGTTAAATATATAAACATCCTAATTCATTTAAGAAGCAGGTGAATTTATGAAGAAAATATTAGCAGTTTGTTTACTCTTGTTTATTGGATTAGTATTTTCTGCAACCAATACAGAAGATACGCTACTTCGTACGATGGATGATGATACTAGAGATGCGGATTCCATTGATGACTCTACTGTAGATGATGACTCTGCTATTCGAGATAGTGATAGTGACACAATGATGGAAGATGATACAAGAGATGAAGGAGATCGCAGAGAGAGAAAAGATGAAATGATGGATAGAGCAACGGACAGAAGGGATAATAGTACTGCTGAAGATAGAAAGAGGAAGCTAGATACTTTAAGGGAACATAGAGATACAATTCTTTCTCATTGTGAATCAGCTGAAGGTGATAAAGCTGAAGCATGCAGAAAGAGATTAGCAATTGCAGACAGAATAAAATGTGATAATATAACTGACACAGATGCTTTTAATGTATGCTCAAGATCAGTGAGAAAAGCTGCTGAAAACAGGTGCGAAGATCTTGAAGGAGATGACAAGGCTCTTTGCCTAAGAAAGGTAGAAGCTTATGGTAAAGAGTATGTTGCAAGAGAAAGGCATGAATTGAATGAGAGATGTAGGGAATTAAATGGCACTGAAAGAGCAGATTGTGAAAGAGAGATTAATACCGAATTTAAGGAGCATATGAGAGAAAGATACCAGGAATGGAAAAATAATACAATGACTGATGAGGAAAAACGAAGAATTAGAGAAAATGTTTTATCTCATCACAAGCAAAAAGTAGAGGAGCTAAAAAACAGAACATCTGAAAAGAAGGCTAAATTGCTTGAAAGACTTGATCATGCAATTGACAAAGCCCAGAGAAAAGTAGAAAAAATGGAAACCCTTATTGAGCGTATAAGCTCCAAAGGTTACGATGTTACAGAACTAAAATATCTACTTGAGGAGTACCAAAATAGCTTGGATGATGCACAAATCTATTATGATGAAGAGCAATACAGAGATGCACTTGCTTCTCTTAAAGAAGCGTTTAGGTATTTCCATGAGTTTAAACAAACCGTAAGGAAGATTTTAAGTGCACACAGAGAGGGCAGACCTTATGTTGCCAGTGAAGAGCCATTTGTTGATGAAGAAACAGATGAAGGAGAGACGCCAGATGATGAGATCCCTCCATTAGAGGTGGTAGAATGAAAAAAATATTAGCATTATTTTTGGTTTTTGTTTTGATCTTTGGATGTGTTAATCCAAAAGGAGAACAAAACGAGACTAAAGATCAAGAATCCAACAAATCAGATAATGATTCAATGGAAGATAAGTCTGATACAAACGATTCACCTGAAGAAGATTTGTCTGGTGTTACTGTTGGAACTGAAGGTCAAGAAGTAACCGCAGATGACGTCCCAGAAGTTGAAGATGATGAAGAATTGGATGAAATGCTTAACGGATTCCAATAAACTTCTTTGGCATTAAATAGACAAAAAGTTCTTCAACATTTTTTTTCCTTTTTCTGTTTTTATTGATTCAGGATGAAATTGCACTCCATAAATTGGTAAGGTTTTATGTTGAACTGCCATAACTTCATTGTCCCCTTGTGCAGTAATCTCCAAACAATCCGGAATATTTTTGCCAACTAGTGAATGATACCTCATAACCTCAATATTATTTTGTATCCCTTTGAAAATTCCTTTTCCATTATGCTTAATTACCGAAGTTTTCCCATGCATTACTTTTTCAGCCCTTACAACATTTCCTCCAAAATGGGCGATTATTCCTTGATGTCCCAGACAAACCCCTAAAATTGGAACATTCATTTTCTCTAAAATTTGCTTGCAAACACCAAAATCCTTTTCATTTGTTGGGTTTCCAGGTCCTGGTGATAAAACAATTTTATCTGGTTTAATCCTCCTCACTTCCTTTATTGTAATTTCATCATTTCTTTTTACAATAACCTCTGCTCCAAGCTCTCCTAAATATTGGTATAGGTTATAAACAAATGAGTCGTAATTATCAACTAGTAGTACCTTCATATATTATTTAGAACTCAAGAAGGATTTAAATCAGTAATGTATATTTTTGTACCTCCTATTATGCTTATAAACATTACTTAACACATAATTATTATAAACCTCCCAGTTTGATTAATGAAAAAGTACATGTGATGTTAATGCAATTAAGGAAATATAAATATGATGTAACAAGGGCAACAAGTCCTGCTTCGTTAGCAAGATTGCTAAAAAGATGTAAACTGGAGCCTGGTCAGAAACCACTAGGAGATCCCAAAGTATGTGGACTTCCTTTAACGAAATCTGATAAAGCTAGAGATATATCAGATCAATTTGCTTTTGAATGCATAGGGGATATTGGGGTTATTTTTGGTCTAAATCTTAGAACAAACATTCCTACTCCGAAAGATTTTGAGATTTATTGTCCTTCCTCTACCCGTCCTTTGGTTGCATTATATCCAGAACATCTTCTTCCACAAGCTGAAGATGCTTTTGACCTTTATAGACATTCAAAATTGCATGAACTAGGAGTCTACCTTGATGCTCACTTGCAATTTTTAGCTCAGGCAAGAAAATTTAGGCGCGACAGTGGGAGAGGTCTTGTTTATGCATCTTCTGGTGCTAGTTTGATTGTATTTATTCAGGTTGGATTGGAAGATATTGAGTATTCAAGATGGAGAACTTTGCCTAGGTCAAAATATATTGATGCATGCATTAATGACCGTGCGGTTACTTACCTATTAGGAAAAATTGTACAATTATCCCTTCTTAGAAAAGGGTTTGAAGATGAATTCGCAGTGAATATTGGTGCTTTAAGCGAGGTTGCTTATGGACCTTTGCCTCTTGCAAGACTTGGTGAATTTGGAATTATGCATCCTGAATTATTTTATCAAGTTACGTCTGAGAGCGGTGCAGATAATGATGCTGATATTATGCTAATTAAGAGAACAGTGATCACTAGAACTGCTTTGGATATGGCAAACAGACTATGTGTTGATGGATCTGGAGTTAATCTGCATTCTTTGATTGATGTAGATAATATACTTAAAGAAGTGCGCAGACTAGTTCAAAATGTTGAAAGTTTATATGTTCAAGAGGAACCAAAAATTCAAGTTGAACCTCCTCGTGTGGCTGTTCCAGTTTGGAAACCAGCTTCTGCACCAATTCAACTAAAACCATTGTTTGATTCATTCTGTAGCCATTGTAATGTTGTATTTCGCATACCTAGAGAACAACTTTATCGAGATTTATACGATCTTGCAACTAGAAACGAATTGCAAAGTTTCCTAAACTCCGATCCTTGGGCAATTAGAAGTCTTTTAACTAGATACAAAGAAGATCTTCAGACAAGAGGTCATGATGTTGGTGCTATATTCTTAGACTTGTTCATTAATCGTTTTAGAGAGCAATTTACTAGTGGACCAGAACAACTTCTTACAGCACTGTATCTTGTGTCAGGCCAAAAGACAATTGACTATCTTATGGAAAACCCTTCAGGTCTAGCAAGAGTTATTCAAGAAAATCGGGCAGCGTTAGAGTCAAGATATTTTGATGTTAATTTTGTGTTACAAGAACTTAAAGAAAGAAGAGAAAAACGCATGCGTTTAGTGAGCTAATTTTTTTCACTTAATCCTTTTACCAGAGC
>DATDTS010000094.1:0-3365 GCA_035290745.1 Candidatus Bilamarchaeaceae archaeon
TATTTGTTGCAGTTGTTTTTTCCATGCTATTTGTATTCTTTGAAGATATTAAGGTAGTGGCAGATACCACAAACTTTGCCGTTTTCCTTACTTTCATTAGTGTAAATTTATCAGTAGTTATTTTAAGAAAGAAAATGCCTGAGGCAAAAAGATCGTTTAAAGTTCCTTTAAATTTAGGCAATACCCCTATCCTCCCAATACTTGGATCAATCTTTGCCCTTTTTATGGTAGGAAACCTTGATCAAAAATCATTAACATATGGATTTGGATTTGTCCTGATGGGCTGGTTTATATATGATTTTTACCAAAGGGAGTACAAAGGTAAAAAAAGTAAACACAACAAGAAATAGTTAATGGAAGATATCTATTTCAGGCATAATAAGATACGCCCTCATCAAGAAGATTTGCTTAGGGATATACACAATGCAATAGAAGAAAAGAAGAATTTTTTAGCCCATGCCCCAACTGGATTAGGGAAAACAGATTCCGCTCTTGGTGCAGCAATTAAACAAGCAATAGATAAGGATCTAACGGTATTTTTCCTTACACCAAAAATATCACAGCACAAAATTGCTGTTGAGGTAACTGAAGGAATAGCGAAAAAGTACAATCTAAACATTAAAGCACTTGATTTAATTGGAAGAAGATATGCATGCATAGACCCAACACTTAGTGATCTTGACCAGGACGCATTCTATCAAAGTTGTGAAAAAAAGAGAAAAAGAGAAGAATGCCAGTTTTATGGAAATGCAAAAGGATATGATAAATTAGGTGAAGCAAGAGCAAATCATAATTTTAAGAACATGCTAGAAGAGTATGGAACAGTAAAGAAGCATAATGAGTTAATTGTCTTGGGCCAAAAAAAGGATTGTTGTCCTTATGAATGGATGATAAAGCTGGCAGGGATTTCAAAGGTAATAATTGCAGACTATTTTCATCTTATGGTTCCAAAAGTCAGGAAAATATTTCTTAAAAAAACAAATAAAAAAATAGAAAACTCAATTGTGATAATTGATGAGGCCCATAATTTATCAAAAAGGATAAGAGATCAGCTATCAAGTACTGTAAACTCATTTTTATTTTCAAGAGCGTTAAGTGAGATAAAAATGTTGGGTGGAAAAATACCTAACCTAGAATCACTTTTTCATAAGTGGGCTAAGGAAACTGCAAAAGACAAAGAAATCCTTGTTTCAAAAGATCAGTTCAATGAATTCCTGTCAAAAATGGAGATGGACAAGGAAGAAATTGCAGACTATTTTGAATCAACTGGTATGGAGTACATAGAAAAAACGAATAAGAAAAGCGCTTGTTTGAGAATTGCAACTTTTATTAGAAGATGGCAGGAAGAAGAAACTGGAACAATAAGAATACTAAGGGAAAAGAAAGGCTATTTTTCATTATCAAAAAGATTTCTAGATTCCTCAATAGCTACAAGTGTACTTAATGAAACTTATTCCTCGATTCTCATGAGTGGAACGCTTATGCCACTTGAAATGCATAGGGATGTAATAGGCCTTGACAGTTCAAGAACAGTTATGAAATATTATGAAAGTCCATTTGACCAAAAAAATGTAATAAATATAATAGTTGAAGGAACTACTACGAAATACACAAAAAGAACATTTGAGACTTATCAAACAATTGCAAGGAAGATTGATAACATAATTGCTAAGACACCTGGAGGGGTAGCTATATTTTTTCCATCTTATGGTGTAATGAATAATGTTGTGCCAATTATAAAATCTAAAAACCTGCATCTTCAAAAGGAAAAAATGAAACCAATAGAGGTACTTGAACTAATTAGGAAATTCTCTGGTGGGGGCGTACTTTGTGGGGTGCAGGGTGGATCACTTGGAGAAGGAATAGATTATTGCCAAGGCGAAATAAAAACAGTAATTATAGTTGGAATTGGACTTGATGAGATGAATATTGAGGTAAAAGCATTAATTGATTATTATCAGGATAAATTTGGAAAGGGTTGGGAATATGGATATATCTATCCAGGAGTCATAAAAGCACTTCAGGCTGCAGGAAGAAGTATAAGAAAAGAAACGGATAAGTCAGCAATAATATTTATGGATGAAAGATTCAAGTGGAATAATTACAAAAGAGCTTTGGGAGATAAAATATTTATTTCAACCAGCCAACCTGAAAAATACGTTGAGGGGTTTTTTAAAACAAACTAATTTAAACTAAATCAAACAAAAGAAAAACATGCTCCTTACTGAGAAATACAAGCCAAAAAAACTAGATGACATGATCGGAAATGAAGAAGTCTTGTCTAAAGTTAAAAAATGGATCCTTAATTGGATAAATGGCGAACACAAAAAACCCCTTCTTGTCTATGGTCCTCCAGGAATAGGAAAAACTTCAATAGCATACGCAATAAAAGAAGAATTTGATTTTGGGGTAATTGAATTAAGTGCAAGCGACTTAAGGGATAAGAAAAGGATAAACAAGGTTCTTGGTGGTGCAACACTTTCAAATTCTCTTTTTGGAAATATGATGTTAATTCTAGTTGATGATGTTGATATTACTACAAAAAATGATAGGGGGGCAATACCTGAGATTAGCAGGTTCTTAAAATCAAATGAAAAACCAATAATATTAACTGCAATTGATGCATGGGACAAAAAATTAGCCCCAATAAGAAATGAGTGCGAACTCTTGCAAATGAAAAGAATAAACAAATCATCAATAGCAAAATTATTAACAAAAATAGCCAAATTAGAGAAATTGGATGAAGAAATTATAACTGAAATAGCAGAAAATTCAAATGGAGATGTAAGAAGTGCAATAAATGACCTTCATGCAAAACATAAAAGTATGAGAGATAGAAAAATAGACATATTCCAGCAAATAAGGGATATATTCAAAGCAGAAAACTTTCAGGATGCCAAAAAAGCTGTGAGCGGAGAACTTGATTATGAGATTGTCAAACTATGGATAGATGAAAATATCCCAAATGAGTATACTGATAAAGAGGATATTGCACATGCCTATCACTACTTATCTAGAGCAGACATATTTGAAGGAAGAATAAGAAAATCATATTGGGGATACCTTAAATATGTAATTGATCTTTCTACCATTGGGGTAAGTTTAGCAAAAAAAGAAAAGTACAGGAGTTTTACAAAATATAATTTTCCAAAATATTTGAAAGAAATGTCCCAAACAATACAAAGAAGGGCATTGCTAAAATCAATAGGACTGAAGGTAGGTAAAGTAACGCATACAAACAGAAAAGAGGCATTAAGCTATATCGAAATAATAAAAGAACTTGGAAAGAAAAAACATGAGGAAACACAAAATCTGTATAAGTTTGAAGATTCTGAACTAGCCTTTGTTATGGAAACTTCAGTAGA
>DATDTS010000095.1:0-10014 GCA_035290745.1 Candidatus Bilamarchaeaceae archaeon
AGGCATTGAGAGGTACTAACCTTTTCTACAAACCACATTTCTCCTTTTGTCACCTGCTCCATTCTTCTGAACAGCTCTAACATAAAACTTAAAAGCCCTACGAAATAAAGATAACATCTTGGGCCCGTAACTCAGCTTGGTAGAGTGCCGGACTCTTAAAAACTTTTAGGAAAAGTTTTATCAAAACCTATTAGTTATTTATAGAAATCCGTTCGTCGAGAGTTCAAGCACCTTTTTGCTTTGCAAAAAGCTGCACCAAAAAGGTGGGAAACATCCCTCCGGGCCCGTTTATATCTTTTGGCTTCTTGTAGACTGACGCCAAAAGATATCACCAAAAGGCATGAGAGTAGAATTATGAAACTTTTATATCTTTTGAATTGATATAAACACATGATACGTGCACCAAAAAAAGGTAGCGATATGCAAGAATTAATCAATTTGGTAAAAAACATACAAAAAGACAAAGAAGTAGCCAGCAAGATTAATTCACGCATCTTATCATTCAAAGAATTAAATTCAAAAAGCAATAGAGAATGGTTCTCAGAACTCTGTTTTTGTATATTAACAGCTAATTCAAAAGCCGAAACAGCTATTAGAATTCAAAATGAATTAGGATATACTGGATTTATCAGTTTTGACAAGGAACAAATATCAAAAGCAATACGTCAAAACAAGCATAGATTCCATAATACAAAAGCTAATTACATTATTCAAGCTAGAAAATTTTCAAATATAAAAGACCTTCTGCCATCTAATGAACTCAATGCAAGAGAATGGCTTTCAGAGAATGTAAATGGACTTGGATTAAAAGAATCATCTCATTTCCTTCGTAATGTTGGATACAAAAATCTTGCAATCTTAGATAGGCACGTGTTAAATATTCTATTTGAATTTAAACTTATCAAAAAGATTCCGAACTTAAGTCTAAAAAATTATCTTTTTCTAGAAGAAATTTTATCAAAATTATGTAAAAAAACAGATCTTTCACAAGCCGAATTAGATATGTATTTATGGTATTCTAAAACAAGTAAGGTGTTAAAGTAGGTTTAATCATCATCTACCGAATCTACAACGTAACTGATATTTGATGATTCAACATATGGGCTTGAAAAGCTCATTTCATTTTTAATGCCACTTGATCTGCGCTTTTTGAGTTTCTTTTTTGTCTTTCCCTTTTTTTGGACTTCATCGACTCGTTCGACTGTTTCAACAGTTAATGTCTTTTTATCTGATTCAACGCTTCCTCTTATTCTTATTCTTTCCAAATTTCTCAATTTTATTTTTTCCAATACTTTTTCCTTTAGTGATTTTACATATTCGTCATTTTTATCTTCTTTAATCTCCTTAATCTCAGTTTCATTTTCATCTGTCTTTGTAAGAGAAAAAAACAATCTTTTCCTATCAAACACACCTGTCATCTTATTCTCGGCCTCTTGCTTAACTCCTTAGGTAATGAAAGCTTCCTAAACGGCTTTCCCTCATTTTCTTTTTCAATGTAGTCAACAATCTCCTCAAAAGTAAATCTTTCTTTTGAGTTTGACTTTCTTAGATTTACTGAAAAAATCTTCTCTTTAATCTCCTGGTCTCCAACTACAAGTATTACCGGAATCCACTCTTTTTCAGCTGCTCTGATTTTTTTACCCAGTGTTTCGTCCCTGTCATCAAAATCAACACGTACTAACCGTGTATCAAAATCTGCAAGCAATTTGCTGCAGAACTCATTAAATTTTTCACTAACTGGAATTATCCTAATCTGGGTTGGTGAAAGCCAAGTTGGGAACATTGCCTTATGGCCTTTTTTCATCTCAATTGCCTGTTTTTCCAATAAAGCATAAATGACCCTTTCCAAACTTCCGCTTATTGATGCATGCAGGATTAATGGGCCTTTTCTTGATCCGTCTTCATCAGTATACCCAATATCATAAGTATGGCAGTTTTCAACATCAATCTGAACTGTGCTTAATGCACTTGCCTTATTTGAATCGTCTACAAAATTAAATTCAAATTTAGTTATAAAATAGGCATACCTCTCTTTGAACAGCTCAACTAGGATTGGCTTGCCTGATTTTTTTACCATTTTCATATACCAGTCTTTATTTTCCTTGAAAAAATCTTCCTGTACTCTGAATCCAACTTCGCTTTCTAAGCCTAGGTTACTCATCCATTCAAGACTCAGGTCATACTGATGCTCAAACTCACCTTTTGCCTGTGCAAAATCCTTAGTGAATGTATGCATATCAGGCATAGTAAATGCCCTTAACCTTTTCAGCCCTGCAAGCTCCCCACTTTGCTCCCTTCTAAAACTATATCTTGTTAACTCAAATAATTTGAGAGGCAACTGCTTATGTGAAATAACCATGTCATGAGCAATTAAAAATTGCCCAAAACATGCAGCAAACCTTAAAAATAAGTTTTTATCCTCGCTTATAACCTTGTATTGCCTTGCTGGAAACCTATTCAAATATTTCTTAAGTGAAGGGTGTTCATAATCATACATAATCGGTGTTTCCACCTCAAGTGCGCCATCATCAATACAAACATTTGATATTGCTTCTTCAAGAATTTTCTTCAACAACCTTCCTTTAGGAAGAAACCTAAAATTTCCAGCATCACTTCCAGGCTCATAATCTACAAGCTCCTGCTCTTTCATTAATTTTATATGAGGAGGCTCCTTATCGTATGCCCTTACTTTTTTTGTTTCATAAGTTGCAAACTTCTCAAGATTTGGATAGTTTTTGAAATTGAAATCTTCTATCTTGTGCAACTTACCCTCAAGATCAAGTATGAAAAAACTGCTGTTCATTGTGGCTTCCTGCTTCAGGCTTTGTGATACCTCCTTGTCATCGTCTTCTTTTTGTTGTTTAGACCGTTTTGATATATGCTCAAGTCGAGGTTTAGCTAATCTCTTATAATCACTCGTTTTTAATGCCACAGAACGATCCAAACGAGCTGCATTAAAATAAAGATCATTATTCTCATCTAAAAGTGATGGGTCAACTATCAATTCTAATTCATCATTAAATGAAAATGGAAGAATAGTTCCAGAAACACTTCCTGCTAGTTGTTCTGCTAGTTCTGAACTGGCAAAAGATGCATACGTTCCTTGAAATAATTCTTTAATAAGATCCAGATCTACTTTTGCATCTCCTGGGACAACACCAAGAACATGCTTATCGCCTTTCTTTGTTCTTACAGTTATGATAATACATTTTGCTGCTTGTGATACTTTGTTACCACGCATGGGACTGACAATTTCAGTTCGCCCTTCTGGAGGATGATCTATTAATTTATACTCCGCTTTGTGTTCATCAAGAAAAGTGATTAACTTTTTATATGTGTCATTCGACTTTGTGGAAGATTCTGGGATAGCTGCAGCATAATTCTCTTCCTGATAATCAGAACTAAACTCCCTGCTTAATTCAGAAAGTGGATGTCCTTTGCATGAAATGTTAAATGATTTATACCACCCAAAAGGAGCCCTTGAAACATTAAACTCTTTTGATAATACTTTTTCAGCTTCAATAAGAATTTCTTGTGCAATTTTAGGTTTCGAAAGATTTGAACTTAGATGTGCGTAGGGGTAAAGCATGACGTTTTTTGCTTTTACTTTTTCTAATATATCTTTTATTTCTTTTACATACCTCTTAACGATCCCATCAACGTTTTTTTCATCATTCTTTTCAACAGCAGTAAACACAACTAATACTTCTTCTACCCGTTGTTTTTTCTCTTTAATCTCTTCAGCATCATTAATTGCCTTCTTCTTAACTTCAACTTCTATATAGTCCGAATGTACGGTAAGTATTTTCATACAAAAACCTCAAATTATTTTTAATTCCCTTCCCACTTTTTCTATTTTATTTATTGCAAAATCCAAATCCTCCATTGATAAATCGGCTCGAATCATGCTCCTAATGCGTGCCTTGTCTTTTGCAACCATTGGGAATACGATTGGTAATGCATAAACACCTTCTTCAAACAAACGTTTGCTCATATCACTTGCTTTCTTTGCATCATATGTCATAATTGGCACAATCGGAGTTTCTGAAAAACCGCAGTCAAAACCCAAAGATTCCAATTGTTTTTTATAATGATTTCTATTTTTCCATAGTTTTTTAACTAATTCATCACTTGATTCAAGGAGCTTCAAAGATGCAATGCTTGCTGCAGTAATAACTGCAGAATGAGAACAAGTTAATAACCACGTTCTTGATTTATTCAATAGAAATTTCTTCAATATGTGACTTCCGGCAATATATCCGCCCATTGTCCCAAATCCTTTTGAAAAAGTACCCATATCCGCATCTACTTTGCCTTCAACATCAAAATGATTTGATATTCCTTTTCCTTTTTCGCCAAGAACTCCATCACCATGAGCATCATCAACATAAACAGCTGCATGGTACTTTTCAGCTAATTCAACAATTTTGTCAAGTGGAGCAATATCCCCATCCATTGAAAAAACCCCATCAGTAATTATGAATATTCTTTTTGCTTCCTTGGCCTCTTGTAATCTTTGCTCTAATTCACCCATATCTTTATGCTTATAGATATACCTAGTTGCTTTTGTAAGTCTAACTCCATCAATTATACTTCCATGATTCAGTTCATCTGAGATAACTGCATCCCCTTCTCTAAGTAATGCTGGAATTGCCCCACTATTTGCAGTAAAACCAGTATTATAATATAAAGAATCTTCTGTTCCTTTAAATTTTGCAATTGTTTTTTCCAATTCAATGTGCAAATCAAAAGTTCCTGCTATTGCTCTTACAGATCCAGAACCAACACCATATTTTTCAAGTGCTTTTTTAGCAGCTTCTTTTAATATCGGATTATTTGAGAGACCAAGATAATTGTTTGAACAGAGCATTAATACCTCTTTTCCTCCAACTTTTGATCTAGCAACAGAAGGCCCTTCTAATGTCTTTGGATTCCACAATAAATTCTTCTCTTCCAGTTCTTTTAGCTCCTCGTTTAAATCATTTTTCAATTGAGTATCCATACAAAACCACCTAAGGCTCTAAAACTACTTTGATTGCCTTTTCACCATCTAATTCTTGAAATCCTTTTTCAATATCTTTTAACTTAAATTTGTGAGTAACAAGTTTTTCTAATTGGACTTTTTTTGTTCTTAAAAACGATGATGTTTTATACCATGTATCAAACATTTTTCTCCCATTTATTCCATTCAGTTTTATTGATCCGAAAACCAACTTGTTTATGTCAATCCTTACATTTTCTTTGAATACACCTAAAACACTTATTCGGCCGCCAGCCTTAAGACATGCAATTCCATCATTTAATGCGTTTTCACTTCCGCTGATTTCAAGAATGGCATCTGCCCCTTTTTCATATATTTCTTTCAGCCTCTTTTGTGTATCCTCATTCTTTGAATTGATTATGTGATCAGCACCAAATTCTTTTCCTAATTTTAGCCTAAAATCCTTATGCCCAATAAGTGTGATGCTCTCTGCACCAGCTATTTTACATAATGCAACTGCACAAATCCCAATTGGCCCATCTCCAAGCACCACCATATTCTTGCCAGCAACTTCACCATCAAACACAGTATGTACAGCATTGCCCAAAGGTTCTTGGGCAGTTGCAACCCAATGGGGAATTGATTTGTCATTTTTCCAAGCATTTCTGTATGGCAATTTTAGATACTCAGCAAATGTACCTTGTGTATCAACACCTAGTATTTTTACATTCTCACAAACGTGCTCGTTTCCAGTTTTACACTGATAGCAATATCCACAAGAGATGTGGGTTTCGGCAGATACGTGATCTCCGATTTCAAGCCCTCTAACCTGTTTGCCAAGCTCTACAATCTCTCCAGACACTTCATGACCAAAAATGTAAGGGATTGTCTTACTAATACGGTTTTGCGCCCAATTATCCCAGTTATAAATATGCCTATCTGTTCCGCAAATTGAGGTTGCTTTAACCTTTATCAAGACCTCATCTTCTGCTATCTTAGGAATACCTGTATCTTTTACTTCTAAACCTTTCTTAGGTTCTGTTTTCCATACTGACAACATAAAAGATTACCCCACACTTACCTCAGATTATTGACACGATCTGGAATCTGCATTATATCTTCAAGTTCAATATCCTGAATGTCTAAAATGTTATCTAACACAATATCTAAAAAGATTGCATTTGACACTTCCTTTAGAACTTTAGCCAATAGTTTGACGGTTTCTTCTTCGCTATTGCCTTTTATTACAAGGATATCGATTACCTCACCTAGCTTTGCCTCCAAATAAGGTCGAAGTAGTTCCCAGGAGTTATCAGCGTATACTGGAAATAAAAATTCATAGACCTTTCTTCTCTCTAATTTAACAATGTAGCTCATTGCAAACACCTCCAGATACACATTCTTGACACTCGGAATATGTCTGCGAGTTTTCGCATGTTAAGGTCACTTCTACTATAGTATAGCTTTTTAACAAACTCCTGATCTTCTTTGCTTAAGCTACTCTTTCTTCCCCTTCTGCTGTGTTTCATACCACCCTTTCATTTGAAAAACCTCCTTTTTCAATTTTCAAATATTTGAACTTGCTCTGCCAAGTTCAAATCATATTTTTCACCTCAAATTTTTTATCAGACCTACAGCTAACACTAAATCCAAGAAAAAACAAACCAACAAATCAAATTATTTTCAGGGATTTAGTTAACACTAGAAAATTAGCATGTAGTTGTTCTGGTTTCTAAGCCATGAACTTTGTTCATGATTGATGGAATTTCCAATTCCATCAAGTCCCTAAAGTCCATATATACCAATTATAATAATGTGTCAAGCTTATTATAAACCTTTGTCACGATTTAACATTATATTAACACTGAACGATCTAACATCAAGTATCTTTTTATATTAAAGGGATGTGATAACTTCATGTTTTCAAGAAATCTGGATAAAGCACGCGAAGCGTTTGAAAAAAAAGATATTAAAAAAATGAGAGTTGCCCATGAACACAGTGCTGCTGAACATCAACACAAAAAAGGCGGAGAATACCTGAAGAGCGGAGTTTATGGTGGGCTTGATGGTATCATCACAACATTTGCTGTTGTTGCTGGTGTTGCTGGTGCTTCATTGTCTGCAACCACGGTTCTTATTCTTGGTTTTGCGAATCTAATTGCTGATGGAATTTCAATGGCAGTTGGAGATTACTTAAGCACAAAAGCTGAAAAAGAATATCAAAAAAAGGAAAGGGAAAGGGAAACCTGGGAAAATGACAATTTCCCAGAAGGAGAGAAAAAAGAGATGATCGAATTTTATACAAACAAGGGATTTACTACAGAGGATTCTAAGAAATTAGTCTCAATAATTTCAAAAAACAAGGAAGCAATGGTTGATATAATGATGGTTGAGGAACTTGGTATACTTGAGACAAGTGAATCTCCATTAAGAAATGCTATTGTAACCTTTACATCATTTATAATATTTGGATTTGTTCCACTTATTACCTACGTAGTAGCTTGGTTGGTTCCTACAGTTGAATATAATTCATTTTTTGTTGCTTCGATTCTTACTGGTATTACACTATTTATTCTTGGTGCAGTCAAGGTAAGACTAACAGGCAAAAATTGGATTATATCTGGATTTGAGATGCTTATTGTTGGGGGAATTGCAGCAACAGCAGCATATGGAGTAGGGTATCTGCTTGCAGGAATAGTTTAGTAATTGTGAAAAAATAGTGATTACTCCTCACCCTAAAGGGCGAGGCTTCTGGAAAGTCACATAAAAGAAGACAAACTAGTTTGTTTTCTATCGATAAAACTCTCCTGCGTCTTACCATAAATAAACATCAAAACACAACATTTTTAAATTCACACTGGGACAAATAATTAATGAAATTTAAAACATCGAGTATAATTGATCGATTAGGCTCCAGAATAAGAGATAGTCGTTACCTTAGGTTACTAAAAGAAAGAGAACAACTTGATGCTCAAATGGCTAGATGCCACGAACGCCATGGGGTAATGCAAAGAATAGCTGGTAGGTATGAACATGTATCAGGAGTTACAAGAGGCGAACGTAAGGAGATAGCTGCGCATCTCACTTTTGGAGAGAGAATAAGATTATGGGCTGAGCTCGTAGAAGACAGATTTTTGAGCTATTCTATTAACATAACTGCATGTATGATTGGAGCGATTACAATCAGCCGCACATTTTTTGATACTGATGTTATTACTCCCTCTATGATAAACAAAGAAACTATTGTGGGGATGGTGGCTATAATAGGTATTACTGCACTAGCAAAAGCAACAGAACATACCACAAATATGTCTGATTTATTCTTAACCTATCTTTATGAGGGTGGCCATGATGAAATTATGCTTAGAGTTGCTCAAGAAAGAACAGATGTCACAAAAGCAATAAGAAATGCCTCTAATTAATTCCAATAATTTCACTTTTTCTTTTCATTTTCTTTAATGCTCTTTTTGGAGTGTAGTCATTTGTCCCTTTCCCACTCAATCCAGTTTTTGGAGTTTCCTTAAGGTAATCATCTGTTGTAAAGTCTTCTTCAGAATTAACGAGTTCGTGATATTTAGGAAAATCAATCCAGGTATACCACTTTCCATCTTTTTTGAATTTCTTTTTTGCAAGCATAACAACCCTCGAAGGAATATGTTCTGCTACTATCTCATAATCAGGCAGATACTTCAAAAGTTCTTTTGTATAAACAATGATTTCTTCATGCAATGGCATATTTTCTCTTTGCAATCTTTGTGTTGAAGGGCCTATAAACATATAGGATTTAACTTCAACAAAATCTGTATTTCCACGATTAATTAATTCGGCATATTTTTCATAATCCTTGTTGTTTATGCCTTTAATCATTGTTAATCTAATGCAAGTACGTTGTTTCTTTTGTGCCATATAGTCTAAGCTTTGTAACAAACGCTCCCAATTATCTTTGAAAAGAGGCTTGTCAACATCTTTTAACATGTCCTTTGTCGGAGCGTCTACACTTATATATAATTGAGTCACTGGATTTAGATCCCTAATTTGCTCTGGGTATTGCGCATTTGTTACAAGAAAAGTTGAAACACCCTGCTTGTTAAATTCATCAATTGCCTCATTGATCTTTGGATAAAATATCGGTTCACCAGTTAGGGACAATGCAACGTGCTTTACTGTTTGCGATTTTTCATATATTTTTTTGTTGGCATTTTTTGATCCTTTAAATCCGATAAGAAGTTTATGGTGTGCAGCCTGGCTCTCATTAACAACTTTAACTGGATCATCAACAGACCATTTCCAATCCTTTGAAACTGGCGCCTTGTATCCTCTCCAACAAAAAGTGCATCTGTTAGCACAGCTAATACTAGTAGTCATCTGAAGGCATTGGTTGCTCATAATCCCATAAAAAGTTAATTTGTAGCATCCGCCTTCTCCTTTAATCATGCTCTTTGTCCAGCCACAAATCTTTACAGCACTATGATTACCAACAATTCTATATTGTTGCTTCTCAAGTTCTGCCCTTGCTGCTGGGGTAAGCATTGATTTATCTTCCATAAAACAACAAGAGTAATAAAACACATTAAAAAGCTTTTGAGAAACAAGATCTGGAATTGGTTTTTAAATTTGACCGAACAGAAAATAGTAGAGGATGATACTATGAAAAAAAGTAAAAAATGCGATTGTGGATCTGGAAAAGGCTCAGATAAATGCTGTGAAACAAAAGGGAAAAAATCAAGTGGCGGATGTTGCGGTACTTGCTAGGTTTTTCTAATTCTTTCTTTTTCTAAAGATAAAAAATACAGAGAACTAACGTTCTCTTATTTCGCAATTCAAGAATTGCAAAATGCAGGGGGCAAGATTCGAACTTGCGAACACACTAAGTGACGGGATTTCTATACCAGAAAGACTTTTTTATTTTGAAGACTTCTTTCTTTTGGTGCTACTAGCTTTTCTTTCTTTGTAAGAAAGAAAAGGTGGTACTTAAGTCCCGCGCATTTTTCCGGAAGCCCCTTCTCTATTTTGAATCAAAAGGTTTTCTTTTT
>DATDTS010000096.1:0-3243 GCA_035290745.1 Candidatus Bilamarchaeaceae archaeon
TATTGTCTCGGAAAAAAATATTTAATACCTATCCCTGTCTAAGCAAAGATTGGATAGCCTCAACAATCTGAGGATAGACACTTGGATCATGAGAAAGAACTGTTCTAACAATTGGATGCCTTTCGCCACCAGGGCCTAGTGGAAATCTATGAGAATCCCAACTAAAGAATAAACTCCCTGGAGCAAGTGCAACACCTTGGTGTTCAATAAGATCCATTACAAAAGATTCATCTGGAGTTAATCTAGTTTCAGGATAACCTAATAAATCCGAAAGGGTTTCGCGTGAAGTAAGAAATAATTGTAAATCTCTTCTACCTGCATCTCTTGGATCCCATCCTTTATCTGCATACTGTCTCCTTCTCTCACCAAGTTTTTCTGAAATTTTATCTCTAATCCTTCTCCATTGTTGTGCTGTATAATTTGGATCAGACCACCTAGTTCCCTCAATTCTTAGAAGCTGATAAAATGCACACTCTAAACCTGCAAGATAAGCTGGGTGGATACCGTCTGCTTGTAGTAGTGTGGACCTGTTTGGAAATACCCTATCCTTTACTCTTCCTCTTAATTCTGCAATAGCTCTTTGAACATCTTCTCTACCAGAAAATGCAGCTTCAAGTGCAGCAAACGTATTATTTGAAACGCCTGAGTTAATTGTGCTTGTTTCCCAACGAACAAGATAATCGTGTAATGCGTCTATTTCCTCAGAGTCACCAAAGATACCAATCCCAGCACCTCTGAGTCCCGGTCCAAGCATAATCTTTGATAAACCAACTCCTATTGCGCCAACAAACCCATACCTATTTGCCATCTCAACAAGTTTCTTAACACTCATGGACTCTATATAACCAAAATCATGATACATGCAATCTAAATACAGCCAAACATTTTCTCTGATTGGTGCTAATTGTTCAAAAAGACCATCTTGCCCAGTAAAGAAACTTTCCGGGTATATAATTCCAGTTGGGTTTTCCCATGGAACTAGGGATACAATAACTTTTCTTCCTTCAAGTTCCCTTATTCTTTCTTTAAGACTTCCTAAATCAATCTTACCATCTGGTGTTCTATTAACTTCAAGAACTGCGAATCGTCCTAAATTAAAATGAGTATCCTGCCAAAAAAGAGGATGTGAAGCACATGCATGAATTGCAACTGCATCCTTTCCATTTATCAGTCTGTGTTTCTCAAACAGTTCTCTTGAAAATGAACTCAAGCCACCTGCAAAAAATATTCTACTTGGGGACAGTCCAAAATATTCTGCCAAAGCTAACCTAGCGCGCTCCTGGCTAGGAGAAGAGTATTCATAGCCACCATTATCACTAACACCCTCTGCTGCTTCAACAATTGGTTGTAACCCAGTAACTCCCAAAGATTTTGGTAGGTCTCCTCCAGCTGCATTAACTCTAACGTGGGCATCACCAAATATTTTTACCCCAACACTCGCGGCTGAAGCACGCATGACATGTGTTCCAGTTCTAAGCTTTCGATATTTTATTTCATTTAATGATCTTAGTCTATGCGAAAATGTCATCTGATCCCCAATTCAATATTAACTAACACTCTTATTAGTAACTATTTTTAAACACATTAGAAACAGTTAGACACAATCAAGATAACAGAGAGAAAAATTAGTATTCAATGGTAATTTTTCCTTTCTTGATCTTTGCCTGGCACATTAGCCTATCCTTGTCAGTCTCTGCGAAATTCTCAAGACCCTCTTTTTCCAAGTCGTTTGGTTCTTCAAGATTTTCCATACCCTCAAGAACTCTGCATTTGCATGACGCACAAGTTCCTGATTTACAAGCAAATAGAACAGAGGATTTACCATCCAAAATATCAAGCTGTGAACCATCTGGTACTTCTACATTTTCACCATCATTCTTTACGTGTACTATCGCCATATTTCATCTACCTTCATAGAAACTAATGTATAGAAGATTGATATTAATGTTTAAAACAATATCGGAATGGAGGGGGAATAATTATCCACTTCTGTCCCCCTATCATCTTACCCCCTTAGTATAAACTAATAACCTATAATTTAAGATACTTTTTCAGCTCTGGAACATTAAATCCCAAAACTATGTTATTGTCAATAAATGTTACCGGTATTCCTGTTTGACCTGTCTTTTTTAGTAACTCTTCTCCGTATTTTTGGTCTCTATCAACATCCTTAACTTCAAATTTTATCTTATGTTGAGTTAACCATTCCTTAACTTTTGTGCACCATGGGCACCATTCTGCTGAGTATACTATCACCTTGTTCATAGAAACTACCTCCATTAAAATAAAGAAAAGACTTTTGTGAATAAAAAAGGCCACGACCGAGATTTCCGTAACATTTTTGGACTTCCCAAAAAGGTCCATCGAATTCCCGCAACTTTTTAATTGCACTTTTTGGTGCAGCTTTTTCCTAAAAAGGTGCCTCGGGGCTAGGGCTTACTGCTGAACCTTTTGTAGATTTACCTCATGGCTTTTCGTTAACGTTTTGCCATGAGTTTGTACTAAGTCAAAAGGTTACCACAGGCCCCCATGTTACCATTATGCATCTTGAAAAAGAATTTCAAGGTTTTACACTATCGTGGCCATATTCCATGGCTACAAGCTTTGAACGCAGTTCAAAAACATCGTGGCCAAATGAAACTAAAAACAATTTCATATCAAACCTTTTTTAAATGTTAAAACATTAACAGAATTATGGTTAGGATAAAGAAATATGATGGAACGGTCGTTGAATTTGATATGCAACGGATAAAAGACACCCTTGAAAGGTTAAACACAGATGAAAAGCTAAAAACTAGAATACTTGACAACCTTCACAAAAAAATAAAAGAGGGAATGACAACTGGCCAGATTTATAAAATTGTTTTTGGAATGCTTAAACAAAAACAGAGGAGAGTAGCGTCAAAATATTCATTAAAAAAAGCAATAACCGAGTTAGGCCCAAAAGGATATAATTTCGAAGATTTTATTTGCAGAATTTTAGCAGAAAGAGGTTACACAACAAAAGTAAGGCAAACTCTTAATGGGGAAGTTATAACCCATGAGATGGATGTTGTTGCTTATAAAAATGGTGAACACGTGGCAGTTGAATGTAAGTTTCACCAAAATGAGCATACATACTCTCCTATTCAAACAGCGCTTTATGTGTATGCAAGGTTCTTAGATATAATGGAAGGTTACAAAAAAGGAAAAGAAAAAAACCAAATAAATAAGATAATGATTGCAACAAACACAAGATTTAGC
>DATDTS010000097.1:0-12126 GCA_035290745.1 Candidatus Bilamarchaeaceae archaeon
GGAATGAAGGTTGGAGGAGAAAAGAACATCCACATTTTGGCAAAGGATGCTTACGGGGAAGTTAATCCTGAGAACATCATCCAAGTTCCATTGGCGGATATAAATGGAGATAATATAATTGTTGGATCAGAATTACAAACACAGGATGGATTTCAGGGTATTGTAACCTCAATAGAAAATGAAACAGCAACTATTGATTTTAATCATCCACTTGCTGGTAAGGATTTGAATTTTAAAATAATTCTAAGAAAACTAGTTAAAAACTAATTGTGTTTTGGGTTGAGAAAATGGAGTTAAAAAAAGCCAAACAAGAAGATACTGTTTCAGTTGATTATATCGGAACATTAGATGATGGAACTATTTTTGATACAAATATTGAAGAAATTGCAAAGAATGCAAGCCACCCTAAGAGAGAAGCATATGAGCCTCTTACGTTTACAATTGGTACGGAGCAAGTGCTTAAGGGATTCGAAGAAGCAATTATTGGGATGGTAGTTGGTGAAGAAAAAGAAATAAAAATAAAAACTGAGGAAGCTTACGGAAAATCTAACCCTCGAAACATAATTACAATTCCTAGTTCAAATATTGATGGTGAAGATCTAGCAGTTGGAAGAATCGTTTATCATTCCACCGGTGCAAAAGGGATTGTTACAAATATTGAGGATAATCTAGTAACAATGGATTTTAATCATCAGTTAGCAGGAAAAGATTTGAACTTTAAGATAATCTTGAAAAAGATTGAGTAATTTTTGAATCAGAAACGATTCAAATAAATTTATAAGCAATCTTCTGTAACTAGATAATATGAAGCTTGATAAAATTCTTCAGATGTGTGGGATTTTAGGCCCAATGAATTTTTTTCTAATCACTCTTATTCTTGGTCTTAAATTATCAAATTATGACCTGATTTCTCAATATATAAGCGAGTTGGGAGCAGTTGGGAGTCCTGTAAAAGATAAAATGAACTTTTTTGGATTGATGTTAAGCGGGCTATTACTGATTCTTTTTTCAATTCCGTTCTATGCAAGAATAGGGAAGAACCTCAGTGGAAAAATTGGAAGTTTGTTCCTTTTGTTTTCAGGAATTGGGATGATTGCAATTGGGCATTATCCATGTGATCTTGATTGTAATAATTACAGTTCTATTGGAGAAATGCATGAATTAAGCACAATATTTACATTTGCATCAGCAGTTGTGAGTCTTCTTTTTATTGCATACTCAATCAAAGATGACAAACATCTGAAATGGCTTTCAATTTATTCCTTTTTAGCTTCAGTTCTAACTGTTATTTTTATTTATCTATTTAATTTTGCGGAAACAGACTATGCTGGACTATTTGAGAGGATTGCAGCTTTTATTCCATTGGGTTTTGTTGCAGGATTGGCATGGACATTGTATAATGAAAAAAGTTAGTAACTGTGTTCCGCGTGCGGCCGAATTGAACTTCGTTCAATGTGCGCTATTTACCAGCAGGTAAATGCGCCCATAAAACGAAACAGCGTTTTATCGGGCTCATGGAACTGAGTTCCATCGGGAATTGATGTGTGTATCGCAAAAGCCTTATTCTCTAAAAATCACCAAGTTTTTGGTGATGTTATGGATAGGGTAAGACAAAAAATAGACAAAAGAATAGGTCAATGGGACCAGTTTGTCAAAAAGGTTTATGGAGATTGGAAAAATAATTTTTTCCAATTTTTGAACACTTGCGTGTTCAAATGGTGAAAAAGAAGCATATCATGAACTTGCCTGCATAATAAAAAATAGGAAGGAAGCGATTGATGCTGCTCACGAAAAAGATGTTAGCATAGCAATGCTTCTTGCTGCGGTAACTCACCTTAAAGGAGAGGTGAACGTACTCAAACGGATTTGGGATGAGGAACACCGGCTGAAAAGCCGTTCTTCCACCAAGACAATAATAATTGACCCATGGGGAAGAGAATTATGGAAGAGCTAGGCAAATCCTTTTTGTTAACCTATCTGACTCAATCCTTTCTCTCAAGTACAAATGGATTTCCAATTGAGCCATCTGTTTTTACCAGAAAGTTTATTGTAGTAAGAGGGGTCTGGTATCCTCCGCTTAAAGCACCTTCTATTGGACCAAAAACACATGCATTGTCTTTTCTTTCATCCTCTTCAAACAAAGGTTTTTCAGCTAAGTAAAATCCAATCTGAGTTGCAAATCCTAATTTTGCTAAATTGTAGTAAAAACGTCCCATTATTGATCTACAAATTGGAACTGGAAACCCAGTACTCTCGTTGATTTTTGTAGCAACCCGCAATTTTCTTCTATCAAAGTCACACTTTACCTGGTTTCTAAGTGTACTTTCATAAAAAACCAAAACATCTTCTGGTGAAATACCTGCTTGTTGTAATAATTCAAGGTACTCAGTTGGAAATGGGAGTATGCCAGTTGCTTTTGGCCTCTCACTAGGTGAAAGGGCAAGATCATTGATCACACAACCAAGGGTGCTTCCACCTCCTTGTTTTCCAAATTCATCATGAAGAACAATTGCGTGTTTAAAACTTGACGTTTCCGCGTGAGTTGGACCTTTATCTATACGAAATGGCCCTCCTTGGATCAGAACTGGTTTTTGAGCTTTTGATACAAGTTTTGCGAACATAGCGTATCACCAAACATTTATTATAACTTATTCACACAATTCAAGTAATTAAAATCTTTTACTAAAAATTTTGCAAAAAGTGATAATTTTATAAATAATATTACTAATAAGTAGAAAATATGGAAAAAACAGCCAAGCTTGACCTTAAAGACAGGAAAATCCTAAGAGAACTAGATATGAATGCAAGAATTCCAATGAATGAGCTTGCAAAGAAAGTTGGACTGTCAAGACAAGTAGTTCAATACAGGATACAACGAATGGAAAAGGAAGGAGTTGTTCTAGGAGCAATAACTATTTTTGATTCTGCAGTTGTTGGGCAGAGATGGTTTCGAGTTGCAATTCAATTGAAATCAACACAAAAAGAAAGAAATCAAATTATTGAATTCCTTAAGAACAATCAGAATATAATCTGGCTTGGAGAAGTTGGAGGGAATTGGGATTTGGTTGTAAACTTTGCCTTTGAAGATCATTTTGAGTTTAATCAGAGCTTTGAAAAATTTCTTGAAGAATACGGAAACGTTATCCAAAAATATGAAGTATTAATTTATATAAATGTAAGAGATCAGCCAAGAACCTATATACTTGAAGATTATGAAATAAAAGAAACCTATTTGTTTCATGAGATGAAATTCAATCCAACTGTAAAACTTGATGGTCTTGATAAAAAAATAATCGGATTGATATCAAAGAACGCGTTTCTTTCATTATCTCAAATAGGGACAAAACTAAATGTAAACTATAAAACGATACAAAACAGATTGAAACAACTTGAAAAAAACAAAGTAATTCTTGGCTATCGTGTTTTTGTAAATCCTTCAAATCTAAATTATGAATCATATATGATATTTCTAGGAATCCAGAGATTTAATCAAGAACTAGAAAAAAAATTATACGAATTTCTAAAACATCCAAATGTTACTTTTTTAGTAAAACAGCTTGGAAGGTGGGGGCTTGGGATGGAGATAGAAGTGAAAAAAAGAAAAGAGTTTCAGGAGTTTCTTGTTGAATTACGTACACATTTTGGCGAAATGATCTCAGAATATGAAACATTTCCAATTTTCTACGATCATGTGTTCAATTATTTCCCTGATGGGGCCTTAGATTAAAAATAAAGATTAAAAAATGATAAAGGATATTAAGGATAATGCCAGATCTTAAAAACTTCCTTAAAAAACATAAAACTGATCTAAATACAGAAGTTATAGCAGCTTTAACAACTTTTTTTACTATGGCTTACATTCTTGTAGTAAATCCACTTATCCTAAGTGATGCAGGAATGCCATTTGGTGCTATTTTTACTGCAACTGCTCTTGCTGCGGGCATTGGGTCTATCATCATGGGACTTAGGGCAAATAGGCCTTTGGCAATTGCAACTGGAATGGGCCTTAATGCATTTTTTGCATATACTGTAGTTGTTGGAATGGGGTTTACTTGGCAAATCGCAATGGCAGCTTCATTTATTGCATCCGCTTTATTATTCTTAATCGCCTTTGCAGGCATTAACATTAGTCATGCCATGCCAAAAAGTTTTAAGTTTGGCTTAATTGCAGGCCTTGGGCTATTCCTTGTCTTAATTGGGATGAGAAATGCACATTTTGTTGTAATGAATGAGGCAACACTTGTAGGGATTGGGGATTTTTCAAATCCAGCAACATTAATTGGTGCTTTGGGATTTTTTATTGTTTCAATCTTAGTAGTAAGAAAAGTAAGCGGAGCATTATTTATTGGAGTTTTTGCAACAACATTGTTGGCAATGGCAACAGGTTTGGCTCCTCTTCCAGAAGGTATTTTTAGCTTACCTCCGTCGCCTTCCCCATTATTTTTTCAACTTGATTTTGAAGGTATTCTACAGAATTTAAGTATTCTGCCAGTTGTTTGGACTTTTTTTATTATATTATTGTTTGATTTAATTGGTACAAATATTGCAATGCTTACACAAGCAGGGTATGCAGACAAAAAAGGAAAAGTGAGTGGATTTAAGGAAGCTTTGGAATCAAATGGTCTTGCTGGTATGTTTGGTGCTATTATTGGGGCACCAGCATTAGTGACTTATCTTGAGAATGCAACTGGGATCAAAGCTGGTGGAAAGACAGGCTTAGTTGCTATTGGAGTAGGAATTCTATTTTTCATTTCACTCTTCTTCTTCCCTTTGATTAGGGCAATACCAATTGAGGCAGCAGCACCTGCAATTGTGCTTGTCGGCCTTTTTATGCTTTCAACAGTTGAAAATATTGAGTTTCATGATGAGACAGAATCAATACCAGCTTTAATCACATTAGGAACCATTCCTTTTACATTTTCAATTTCACATGGCATTGCTGTTGGGTCAGTGATTTATGTTACACTTAAGCTTTTTACCGGAAAGTACAAAGAAATCCATCCAGCAATGTATTTGATTGCAATATTATCACTACTTGATTTTGCTCATGTTTTTTAATCCCTAAAACGCGGAGGGAGTTCCCTCCCCATTTTTAGGGATAATTCTGACCCTCCCCATGTTAGAACGGTCTGGATTTATTTGCTCATGTTTTTTAATTATTGTTTTCATTCTTATCTAAGAGGTTTTTAAATTGGCAAAAATAACACCAAAAGGTATGAGGGATTTTCTTCCAGAAGACATGATACTAAGGGAAAGCGTAATTGAAACAATAAAAGGAGTTTATAGAAAATATGGATTTGTTCCAATAGAAACCCCTGCACTTGAATATCTTGACACCTTAAAGGCAAAGTCAGGAGAAGAGATAAAAAAAGAAATTTTTGTAATAGAAGGGGGAGAATTCGGGCTTCGTTTTGATTTAACTGTTCCTTTAGCAAGGGTTGCGGCAAACAATGCATTCACTAAACCATTCAAAAGGTATTGTATTTCCAGAGTTTGGAGACATGAGGAGCCCCAAAAAGGAAGGTTTAGGGAGTTTTGGCAATGCGATGTTGACGTTGTTGGCTCAGAATCAACACGTGCTGATGCAGAAGTAATAAAATGTACTATTGAGGCAATAGAAAAACTTGGTTTCAACAAGCCAAAAATCCTGTTAAACAATAGGAAAATTATGAATGGGCTTGCACAAAAGCTTAATGTTAAGGAAAAAGTAGATGATCTGTTGAGGATTTTGGATAAAATTGATAAGATAGGAGAAGATCAGGTAAAAAAGCATTTGAAACAGCATTTTGATGATCAGACAATAAAAAAAGTATTTGAATTGTTGAAAACAACCGGCACAAATGAACAAAAGCTGAAGTCTGCAAAAGTACTAAGCGAAGAAGGTGCAAAAGAGCTAGAAGAAATTATCGAATTGCTCCCGGACGCCGAGATTGTGATTGATTTGTCTTTGGTTAGAGGTTTGGGGTATTATACTGGTCCTGTTTTCGAGGCAAAATTGGGTGATGAGATTGGTTCAGTTGCAGGTGGAGGAAGGTATGATACACTGTTAGCAATGTATGGACAATCTGATTATGCAACTGGCATGTCAATTGGTTTGGAAAGAATTCTATTTTTATTAAATAAGAAAAAAGCAGAGACACAAAAAACATTAACACAAGTTTTTGTTGCATGTGTAAAACCTGAGTTTTATAATGAAGCAGAAAAAATAGCATCTGAACTAAGAAAACAGGGCATAGCAACTGAAACAGATTTAAATCAAAGAAACTTGAGAAAGCAACTGGAGTATGTTAATTCTATGGGCATTCCTTATTCTATAGTTATAGGGCAAAAAGAAGTTGAAACAAAAAAAGCAAAACTAAGAAATATGAAAACTGGTGAAGAAAAGGAAATAAAATTAGTTGAGAAAATAATTCTTTAGGTGAAAAAATGGTCAGAAAAATTGTAAGTAAAGTTTATCCAATAACCCTTGCGGCTATTTTTGTTCTTTTTGTAATCTTATTAATCTCAATAATCAGAACATCAATATTTGGAGAAGTTGATTTGCACAAATATGCTTTTTTTGAGATAAGTCTTCTTCTTCTTATTGCTGTATTGGCAGAAATTGGGGTTTTGCATTCGAAACAACCAAGTGCAATATTGCTTTTGCTTGTTGGAATGCTAATGAGTGAAAGTGTGCTGCACTTTAATATATTTAAGGACGAGGAATTAATACAGTTATTTGCACAACTTGGGGCTATTTTCCTTCTTTTTAAGGTCGGCCTGCATTCAAGCTTTAAGACAATATTCTCAAAAGAAAACGCAGTGGTTGGTGCACTTGGTGTTTTGTTACCATTTATAGTTGGGATAACATATGCACTGGCAACAGGCGGAAATTTTGCTTATTCAATGTTTCTTGGAGCTGCTTTGACAGCAACAAGTGTAGGAGTCACAGTATCAATACTAAAAGAGAAAAATTTGATGAAAGAGAAATTTGCAGAAGTTATAATAGGAGCAGCGATTATAGATGATGTTTTAGGCCTTTTGGTGTTATCCTTTATTCTGAACGTTCCAGCTGGTTATGAATTGCCGCAAATCGTAAGTTTGTTCACATCTGTATTTGCGAATGGATTGACCCCTGAATTTTTAGAATTTGCACTTCCATTAGGTCAGGTTATACTATCCACAATAGTTTTTCTTGGAGGAGGAATAATTGCTGGCAAATGGTTCATAAAAAATGTAATTGACAAATTGGAACTTGACAATATGTCGTTTCTTATGGCAATTGCTTTTTTGCATCTTTATTCATACGTAGCTGAAGTAATTGGCTTGTCTGCCATAGTTGGCGCGTTTTTATCAGGCCTATTGCTTACAGGAAGCAGGCATATAAAAAACATAGAAGAAAAGGTTTATCCATTAGAAACTATTTTTGTCCCGATTTTCTTTATATCCCTAGGCCTTTTGATTAATGTGAATGATGTCATCATATTCATTGTGCCGATTTTAATCATAAGTGTTCTTGCTGTACTTACAAAGGTAATTGGATGTGGGGCAGGTGCAGTTTTGTCTAAAATGAATAAACAAGATGCTATGATTGTTGGATTTGGGATGGCACCAAGAGGAGAAGTTGCACTTATCGTTGCTTCAATTGGATTTGCTCGTGGTGCCTTAGACCCATCAGGATATGCCATCATTTCTGCTGTTGCGTTACTTACAACTATTTTTCCCCCATTTGTAATGAATTACCTAATTAATAAAAGAAAAGTGGTACAAAAATGAGGACAATTCCAGAACTTATAGAAAATAGCATGCACAGGAAAAGAGAAAAACAAAGTTCTCCTTTGATACCAATCCTTTTTGGGGTTATATTGCTTGTCATTATTGCAATTAGTATCTTTAATATGAAACCAGAGGATCAGAAAAGCGGATTTTTTGAAATTGTTTTTATCTTATTAATGGCAATTGTTGCCCATGCATTTTCAGTTAATATCAACAAGCCAATGGTACTTGTTTTGATTTTTGTTGGTATACTACTAAGTAATAGCTTTTTGTCTACAATATGGCCGTACCTGCCTAATCTTAAAATGATTCCAATCGATCCTCCAAATGTTTTCCCAAATATGGAGGTTCTCCAAACATTTGCAACATTTGGGCTTATTATTCTAATGCTTAAGGTTGGTTTGAAAGAAGAAATTGGGCACATGTTTAGAAAAGATGACATACCGCTTATCATTTTAGATGTAGCCGTTCCGTTTGCAATTGGTTTTTTGTATGCTCAATATACTGGTGGCAGTTTTCTTTTTTCCATGTTCTTGGCAACTGCTCTAACTGCGACCAGTGTTGGTGTAACAGTTTCAGTTCTTGAAGAGTTTAAAGCCATTAAACTTCCATTTGCTGAGACAATTATGGGAGTAGCAGTGATAGATGATATCATATCATTAGCATTATTGGCTATTATCACAAGCTTGGCAGTTGGTGCAGAGTCTCAGACTATATTAAATTTAGGATTCTTGTTAATTGCAGGAATATTTTATCTGATAGCTGGGGCAAAATTATTTGGACTAATTGTAGAAAATCATATTGATAAAGGAGGGTTTGATCAGGAGACTTTGCTAATTGTATTAGCAAGTGTTTTTCTTTATTCATATGTAGCCGAATTCATAGGGCTGTCAACCATTTTAGGGGCTTTCTTTTCAGGATTGTTGCTCACAAAAAGCAAATATAGGCATAAGATCCTGGTTTTTGCAAAAGCAATTGGTGCTTTATTTGTCCCTATCTTCTTTATCTCTCTTGGGCTCCTTATTGATGTACAAGCTGTTTTGAAATTCTGGGAACCGGTATTAATACTTACTTTTATTGCAGTAGGTGCAAAGATTTTAGGCTGTGGGATTGGTGCTTTATTATCAAGAAAAAGCATTACAGAATCATTAGCCATTTGTGTTGGAATGGCTGCACGTGGTGAAGTTTCACTAGTTGTAGTGCTATTTGGCTTAAATGCAGGAGTACTCAATTCTAATGACTACTCAATTATCTCAGCAGTTGTAATTATCACTATTTTGATTGTACCGCTTTTATTAAACAGGTTGGTTCCAAAGATCATTAGTTTAGATAATTTGAGAAAAGCAGATCAAAACAAAGAAAAAAGCAATATTAGATATTTATCCTAGAGTGAGATGATGGAGATACCAATAGTTTATCTAAAAGATAAACAAATGTTCAGAAAGGAGAAAGGTGTCCTTAGGTTTATAGGAAATGCAGTTGAAGTAGCAAGAAAAATGAAGAAGGATGGAGTTAAACTTATACACATTATTGATCAGAATCTGGAAAAAGGCGGTACAACCAATTTGGATATCTACAACCATTTGACCTATTTTATTAATATACAAGTTGAACTCACTGACCAAAAAATTATTGAAAAACTATTAAACATAAGGGTAAGAATAGTTTTGGATTTACCTACCAAACTTCCATTGGATAAATGGGAAACAAGGCTTTTGGTTGGAAGGGTTTCAAATGAAAAAACTGAAGTTGATAAGGTGTACGATCTTATACTTGACCAGGAAGAACTAATAGAAAGTTTTAAAGGTAAGAGAATAATTTTCAATGGCAAGACAAAAAAGAAAGTATTTGGAGTGTTATACTAGCTTAATTTAACTTGTAATAAAAAACTCAAACGCCATCTCAAGATGGTTTGAATTTTGAAAAAATTCAAATATTTGAAATTCAGTTGATGAATTTCAAATGGCGAATTCAGATTATACTAATACTTTGAATCCAGTTTCTGTAATCTCTGCAGGATGTATACTTGCTGAGTGTTTTGATCCTTTCATCTTGAGAACCTCAACTGCGCGTGCTCTGCTCTTTGTTTTTGGAGAATAGAGATAATAAATATGAAACCAGGCATCACTCATTGTTTCTAATCCATATCTGGTTCGAGGCAGAACATCTTGGGTTGTTGCAGGAGTATCCTCTGAGAGTAAAAGTGTTGTTGTTTTCCATTTGCGTATATTATCCATCAGCTTCAGAAAGCCCCTTTTTCTTTCGTCATCATCCTTAAAATAAACAGCAACTGGCATAATTGAATCAATAACAACCCGTTTTATTGACATTGCATTAATGATTTCCATAATTGCACTATTCTTGTTCAAAAACTGGTCAACCTCATAAATTGGATAATCCAATAGCATAATTTTTTTATTCTTCTCAAGTTCTTCAAGGTTCCATTTATACCCTCCCAAACTGAAAAATAACGAATCCCTGCTTTCTTCTATAGAGATATATAACCCTGATTCATTATATTTTGTTGCTCCTTCCACTAAAAACTGCATACCAAAAGTGCTTTTCCCAGAGCCTGTTGGTCCGCTAACAGTTATTGTTGAACCTTCAAGAATACCACCATCACAAAGCTTATCTAGTCCAGGGATCCCACTTTTTATAAGTTCTCTTTTCATTTAGTTTCACCTTTTTTTTCCCTTATTGATTTGCCAACTAAAATTTTGTTATTTAAAGAAGTTTTATATACTTCTAGCTCTTCCGGGCTTGATATTTTCTCTAGAATGTATTTTTTATATTCAAACGTGGTAGTTGCAAGGTTCATAAGAACTTCATGTGCAACATCAATGGTCAAATTAATCTTATCCGGGCGAATGATCTCAATCGAAAATGGGCTATATTTTGAACATAAATTTGAGATAGATAAGAAACTATCGCACAAAACTTTTAGTTCAATTGAAGTTGATATGACTTTATCCTGTTCGATTGGTTCACTAATTTCCCCAACTGCATACACAACTCCGGGTTCTTTGAGTACTCCTTTGACAAAGCCAGCACCTAAATTTACTAGTTTATCCTTATCTTTACCATGCAAATCAAAGTACAAAAGGGCAAGTATCCCGCCTTTTTCAATGGTTTCTCGGGTAACTTTTTCAACGTTTGACATACAATAACTTGTCATTACATATACTTTTAATTCCTTTGTTGAAGAAAAATTCTATGGATAAGCGGAAAACATTCTTGAAAAAAGCAAAAGAAAAAGTAAGAGAGGCTTTTAAGAGCAGGGACATGATCATTGGGTCAGTTTCGCGAAGTATTGAGGAATTAGATGAAGTAATCCACTTGATGGGAGAACGACTTGAGGATTGGTATTCCATTTATTTTCCAGAGATCAAACCTGACACTCATGTAAAATATGCAAACTTGATCCTAGCTGTAGATAAAAAAAATATTGATAAGGATCTCCTTCTAAAGATTCTTGGTCCTAAAGGTTCAGAAGAAGTTCTTAGGAAGATTGAAAAGAGTCTTGGTGCAGACCTAGGTGCAGAAGACTTAGGTGAAATAAAAGAATGTGCAAGAATGATTCTTGAACTTGACAATCTAAGAAACAGATACGAGAAATACCAAGATAAACTTGCACAGGAGATCTGCCCAAACATTGCCCATATTGCTGGCTCAGATATTGCAGGTAAGATGATTGCACATGTTGGTTCGCTTAAAAGGCTAGCATTTCTCCCAGCTAGTACCATTCAGGTAATAGGTGCTGAAAAGGCTTTATTTAAACATCTTAAGAATAGACGAGTTCCTCCGCCTAAACACGGTATCATATTTCAATTTGCTAAGATATCAGGTGCTCCAAAGGTGATCAGGGGAAAAATATCACGTGTTTTGGCAAATGCTATTTGTACTGCTGCAAAAGCTGATTACATTACCAAAAACTATATCGCAGAACAGCTTAAGCAAAAAATGGATCAGAGAATAAGTGAAATAAATCAATACTGGGAAAAGAACAAAGATAAGATAAAAGAAGATAAGGTTAATTTCAAAAAAGAAGAAAACGATAATTTTAGTAGAAACAGGCATGGGGCACCAAATTTCGGCAAGAAACGTAGATAAATATGAAAATATTAGTGTTTTCAGATCTGCATGATGATGAAGAAGTCACCCTCGAAAAAATAAAAGAATTTTATCTAAGCACCAAATTTGATTATGTTCTTATTGCAGGGGATACAACTTCACATTCTGTTTCTTTTGTGGAAGAAGTTGTTGGGTTATTTTCAAATTGTTTTATCATCCCAGGAAACAATGAGGATGCAAAGGTAACAGAATATCTAAAAAATAAAGAACAATATGTTCACGAAAAGAGAGTAAAAATTG
>DATDTS010000098.1:0-3765 GCA_035290745.1 Candidatus Bilamarchaeaceae archaeon
TTTTTCTATTAGGCAGTTTTGGAATGGGAGGATACAACATGATGGGGTTCGGCATGGGTTTTGGATTCGTTTTCATGCTGCTTTTTTTGGGCCTGCTGATCTGGTTAATTGTGACGCTTGACAACACATATCACTCAAGCAAAAAAGAAGGAGGCGAGCCTTCAACCATACTGAAAAAGAGATATGCCTCTGGAGAGATATCCAAAAAGCAATACGGGGAAATGAAGAAAGAACTGAAATGAGGTGCAAACATGAGAGTTGAAGAATTCGCATATATTGTGGAAACAAAAAAGAGCTTTGATGAAGCAGTTGTTTCTGTTTTGAAATCAGTAGATCAGAAAGGATGGGTGTTGTTTAATGTGTACGATGTAAAAGAAAGACTGGCTGCAAAAGGATTTAGCCAAGCACCTTTGAAAATAATAGAGATCTGTTCAGGAAAATATGCCAATCAATTCCTGAATAAGAATAGAATGGTTTCTTTGTGTATGCCCTGCAAAGTAAATGTTTTGGAAGAAAATAGAAAAGTAAAAATTGTGGGCATGAGACCAAGCATGATTTCCGAGTTTTTCCCGGAAATTACAAAACAAGATGTCGAGCAAGTTGAAAAAGAAATTAGAGAGATTATCGACAATGCAAAGTGAGACAAAGATTAACACCAAAAAAAATTAGTGTCTAAAATGCCTCATACCTGTAAATAACATCGCAATGTCATGTTCGTCAGCTGCTTTTATTACTTCCTCATCCTTTATTGAGCCACCTGGTTGAATTATACAAGTTACCCCTAAGTTTGCAGCAAAATCTATACCATCCCTGAATGGAAAAAAAGCATCACTTGCCATTGCACAACCTTTTAGGCTGTCTTTTCCAGAGTAATCGCTTGCAACCATTGCAGCGAGTTTTGCGGCATCAACTCTTTTCATTTGGCCTGCACCAATACCAATTGCCCTTTTACCCTTTGCGAAAACAATTGCATTTGATTTAACGTACTTTGCTATTTTCCATGCATAAAACATGCTCTCAATCTCTTGTTTGGTTGGTTTTCTTTTTGTAACTACTTTTGGTTCACCTGCAAGCAATTTTGTATCTGCTTCTTGTACAAGCAAACCCCCCGGTATGCTTCTGTAATCAATATAGCCGTTCATCTTTGAATGAAAATCAGGCATTTCAAGTAGTCTCAGATTTTTCCTTGCTGCGAAAACTTTTTTTGCCTTATCGCTAAACTCAGGAGCAATAATAACCTCAACAAAATATTTTATTATTTCAACCGCGAGATCCTCTTCAACCTTTCTATTTAGAGCAACAACCCCACCAAAAGCAGCTTCTGGATCAACGTTTCGTGCATTCTTATAAGATTCAAGTATTTTTTCAGATGATGCAACTCCACTAGGGTTATTGTGCTTTACTACAACTGCAGTAGGTTCATCAAATTCCTTGCAAAGGGTGAAAGCGCCGCTTGCGTCCAACATATTATTATAAGACAAATGTTTTCCTTGCAGTTGTTTTCCAAATATTACACTAGGGCCATCGAAATTTCTATCAATATAAATGGCAGATTTTTGGTGTGGGTTTTCACCATATCTCAAATCTAAATGCTTTTTGAAAGAAATATTCAGAAATTCAGGGTATTTCTCATCTCCTAATCTCTTCCTTAAATAATTTTCTATAACTGAATCATATCTTGCAACATGAGAGAAAGCTTCTATTGCTAGTTGCTTTTTTGTCTCAGGTGATAAACTACAATTATTTTCACTTAATTCTTTTATCACTTTACCATATTGGTTTGGGTCACACACAACTCCAACATTTGAAAAGTTTTTAGCAGCTGAACGAATAAGTGTTGGGCCACCAATGTCAATGTTTTCGATTACTTCTTCAAGTGAAACGTCTTTTTTTTGAATTGCTTTTTCAAAAGGGTATAAATTAACAACAACTAAATCTATCAAGTCAATATTGTGTTTTTTTGCTTCTTTTAGATGCGATTTATTTGATCTGTCTGCCAGTATCCCGCCATGAATTTTTGGATGAAGTGTCTTTACTCTCCCATTCATCATTTCTGGAAAACCAGTTATTTTGGAAATATCTGTTACTGAAATCCCATTTTCTGAGAGCAGTTTTGAGGTTCCTCCAGTTGAAATTATTTTTACTCCAAGTTTTACCAATTCTTTTGAAAATTCGACAATACCTATTTTGTCCGAAACACTAATAAGTGCAGAATTTACCTTTGACATAAACGTCATTCCTGTTGTATATTCGCAAATACTTTACCATGTATATCGTGAATATTTACTGGATCTGGGGGCACATTACAATCTGGGTTTACTACCTCTTCACAAGAGAAATATGCCAGTGATACATTTATTTTCTTTAATACGCCTTCTTCTTCTGAATATCCAACTATTTTGGCATTGATAATCTGGGAATCTCCAGTTTCAATCTCAACTGGAAAAGATAATGGAGGGTCAAGCTCAAAGACTTTATCCCCTAATTGCATATCGAATTTGTTTAGTGCAACGTCATAAGAAAATCCATTTCTTACTTTTAATACTATATCTGTGTTGCCTCCTTCAATAAATACACTAAATTCACATGGGAAATTAGGACCTAGATCACACTGTTCAGGAACAAAATAAGTTGGTGAAAATATACCACTAGACATAATAAGTCCAATAACAAGCAATAGTACAACAATAGCCCAACCATAAGTCATAAGGTATTCAAGTGCCGCCTGTCCTTTCATTTTATTCACAACCAACTCAGTTTTACCGACTGTCCATCTGAGTTTTACCTCAAATGGTTGTGGATAGCTGATCCAAATTTTTTATTTGGATCACAATATCTCCATTTTTATTAAGATCATTGAGTTTTTAAATTTAGTGAATTGGTTTGCTTCTTACGCAATTCAGCCTATTGGATTTTGTTCGCATTTCCAAGTATCATAGTTACAATTATAAGAACAGCATTCTCCACCTGAGATACAACTGTCTCCAGCTAATTTACAAGAAGGATCAGGATTTGGATTGGGTTTTTCATCAGGTTGGCCAAGGGGCTCCTCTTCACATTCATTATTGTCATAATTACAATTCTGGGAACAACACTCGGCTCCTGAAATACATGATTGGCCAGAAGTTTTGCAAGATGGGGTGTCATTTGAAGGTATGGGTGGAGTATTAATTGGGTTTTCTTCACACTCATTTGTAGTATAATTACAATTTTGAGAGCAACAAACTGATCCGGTTTCGCATGTTTCTCCTGCAGGTTTGCATTCAGGCTCTGATTCATTATTCTCTGGTTGATAGTTTAAAGGATACTGTTCACAGACTCCAGTTGTATAATTACAATTTTGAGAGCAACAAACTGATCCAGACTCACAAGAAGATCCTGCTGATTTGCATTGTGGTTCACTTGTATTTTGGCTTGTCGTGTTACTAGAACTTGTATTGCTAGTACTTTCAGTCTTAATACATCCCGCAATAGATAGGATTGCAATAATTGCAATAAGTATAATTAAGCGCATTATGGAATATTATAAAGAAACCTTAATAATCCTTATACTTCTTTCATTTAAGAATTAGAACTCTATACCTTAAATTCCAAGCAGAGGATGAGCGCCATAAATCATAACAATATTAATTCCTGCACAAGTTGGGTCTTCTGGTCTTGAACCAGGTAAAATTCCTACAATTCTTCCATCCTCATAAATGAAATCTGCACCATTTTGTATATGCATGCTCAGAACCCCATCTTCATGCCTTCTCATTGTTAGTC
>DATDTS010000099.1:0-20393 GCA_035290745.1 Candidatus Bilamarchaeaceae archaeon
TGACTGCGATTCTCAATCCGTTCAACCTTATTGCGGTGATGGCAGTTGCAATAATGATGAAACGTACACTTCCTGCCCTTCAGATTGTCAAGAATCCCAACAATCTTACAATGCTAATTTCGAATTTTTAGATATAAACAACGATTATCAACAAGTTTCATCACTTCCATATGGGCACAATATCCATATTGTTGTTGCAAGCAATTCAATAGATATGACCCAACGACTTCCAATTGCAATTACTTTTCTCATTGATGGCGAAGAATTTTCCAGTTATATCATACCAAATAATCCTGAATATTATTGCAGAGGACCGGATGGTTGCAGCATCAATGGCCCTTTAATACAAGAGGGGTGGAGTACAAAGAGCGTAAGTATTATAGCAGTTGATAAGAACAATACTATATTAGTTAGGTATGAAGAATAATCTGGTTTTGTTTTTATGAAGATACTTGTTTTTGGAAATCCACTTGTTGAAGAAGATTCACTTGCATTAAAGATAGCTAAAGTTCTTGCAAAGAAATTTCCTGAAATCGATTTCAAGGAACTTGATGCAGTAGAAGAAATTCAGAACGAAGGTAAAAATCCAGTAATACTTGATGTTGTTCAGGGAATTAAAAAACCAGTTCTATTGTCTAATTTTGCTCAACTTAAAACTGAAAAAATATATTCAATGCATGATTTTGATCTTGGTATGACTTTAAAACTGTTAAAAAAACTTGGTTTTATTGAAACTGTGAAAATAATCGCAGTTCCTATAAGTTATGATAAAAAGAAAGCACTTGAAGAGACAAAAATTATTATATCCAGTTTATTTTCAGAAAGTGTGTAGCACAGCTCATGCATGGATCATAAGCCCTAACTATCATTTCAATCTCCTTTCTTATTTCTTCCTTTGTTTTCCCCTCATCAAGTCTCTTTTGTACTAATCCCCCTATATTTTTTTCCATATCTACTTGGTTTTGTGCAGTTGGGATAACTAAATTTGCATATTCAATTTTAGCTTCATCATTTACTTTTAGGTGATAATATAAAGTTCCTCTAGGAGCTTCAATAACCCCAACATCCTCTCTTTTCTTGCCAAGTTTTAACCCTGGTCTTTTTTCCTCCTTTAATTCAAGCTTGTCTATTATCTCAATCGATCTATCAATGCAATTTACTATTTCTATTGCCTGCGCAAGATTGTTGTGAAAAATATTATCTGAAGGAAAAGTACTCAAATATTTTTTTGCTGATTTTTTGGTATCTGGGTGAAGACTTTCTTTATTAAGGTTCATTCTTGCCAATGCTCCAACAAGATAGGACCTTTCTTCGAATTTGAATCCTTCTGCTTGTGAATACGGAATCACCTTTTTTGTTAGGTATTTTAGAAATTCTTCTTCTGGTATGCAATATTTTCTTGTTGAACACATCACATCTCCAAGATATCCAAAATCATCATTCTTTAATGCAGTATATTCAGGATCTGGATCAATAAATTCAAAATTACAGTTATAAAAAATTTCTACAAATTCAAGCGCATCTTCTCTTACCTTTTTTAATTCTGGTGTCAGTGCTTTTAGTTCTTCTTGTTTTGGGATTTTTGTAAATCCACCAATTGTCGGGTATGGTGCATGAACTGATCTTCCGCCAACTACTGTCCCCAATTTATTTCCAGCTGATTTTACATCAAAAGCCTTATGTAAAAGTTCATGTTCTCTTCCTGAATCTTCAAATTCCAACACAGAATCCTTTCCAAAAATATCAGGAAGGCAGAACAAGTAAAGATGCATTGCATGATCTCTAATGTTCAAACCATAAAGAGAAAGATTTCTTAGTGCAAGAGTCTGTTCAGATGGTTTTATCTCATAAATCTTTTCAACAGTTTCAATACATCCTGTTAAATGTGCAACACTGCAGGTTCCACATATTCTTGAAACAATTTGATGTACTAAAGATGCCTGTTTTCCTCTTACTGCTTGTGTATAGAACCTTTTATTTTCAGTTATCCTTAATTTTATATCCTTAACTTTACCGTCTTTGACTGATACATCTAAATCAGCATGGCCTTCAATTTTGCTTAAATTTTCAATACTAATATCAAAATCTATTTTATGCATTTATACAACCTCGAATAGTTTTAGATATTTATCAAGTACTTCCATAAACTTTTTTGTGGTCATTGGGCAGCCGGGTACATTATCATCAACCTTTACTATTTTATCCAGTGACAAGACGTTTTCCCATAAATTGTAGTTCTTTAATACTGGCAATATCTCTTTCTTTGTTTTCTCATCAAAATCATTCCTTTGCGCAGAAGGGTAACCACTGCATGCGCATGAGCCTATTGCAACCAAATATTTTGATAATCCTCTTATTTTTTCCAATTCTTTTTTGTCTTCATCTGTAGATATTGCTCCTTCAACAAAAGCAACATCAAACTGCCCCATTTCATTTTTTGACTTAAGCATTTTACAGTGTTTGAACTCAATTTGCTCTTTCCATTTGAAATAATTCTCATTCATCAATTCTACAAATAGTATGGTGCTGTCCTCACAACACGTAAATGTAAACCATCCAATAACTAGTTTTTTTGACATCCATTGTATTGTTCAGTTATACCTTTATTAATTTTCCTTGTTCATACTGAACATGGATAGGGGAGTTCTTTTTGCATTACTTACCGCAATGGTTAGTGGGGTTTCAATTTTTGTAAACAGCTTTGGTGTAAAATTCGGAGATCCTTTTGTTTATACTACTATTAAGAATTCCCTAGTTGTCCTGTTTTTGTTTTCGTTGATTTTATTGCTAGGAAAAAGAAAAGAACTGTTTTCATTAACTAAAAGACAGATAGGTCAACTTGTTTTAATTGGTTTTATAGGTGGAAGTGTTCCATTTTTATTGTTCTTTTATGGGTTATCTCTTGGTTTGGCTTCAGTCTCATCTTTTATATTTAGGTCTCTTTTCATCTTTGCAACACTTTTTGCTATTCTATTTTTAAAAGAAAAGATGGACAGGAGATTTATTCTTGGCGCAGCAATTATCTTTATCGGGAATCTATTTTTAGTGAAAGGTGATATTGGTTTTGGTTTAGGTCAAACCTTAGTTCTTCTTGCAACTGTCTTTTGGGCAGTTGAATACAACTATTCGCGTAAAGTGTTACAAGAAATCTCTCCTAAAATAGTTGCTTTTGGTAGGATGTTCTTTGGATCATTCTTCTTGCTTATTTTTTTGGGATTCAATGGTCAATTTAGCACATTTTTAGAATTAAATATGGATGTTTGGATCTGGGGAACAGTTGCATCTCTCTTTTTATTGCTCTATGTGGTTTTTTGGTACAATTCCCTTAAATTCACAACAATTTCAAAAGCAACTTCGATTTTGGTTCTTGGAGGGCCAATTACTTATTTACTTAATCTTATCTTTTTAAACAGTACATTAAATCCTGTCGAAGCACTCGGAATGTTGTTTAGTGTTATTGGGGTCATCTTAATACTTGGAACCTCTACTATGTTCAAATCATTATCAGAACTAAAAACAATCAGGCGAGTATTTGAATGAAAGACGGAATTGAATTACAAGCTAAATACTCATATGTCCCTAATTCTTTTGGTTACTGTGGACCTAAAAGCTTTTACGCAATCTATGACCTTTATCAAAAAGGGGAGGTTGATATCTGGGACCTTAAAAAGGAATTGGAAAAATTTGTTATTCCTATGAGCTACCTGAGATTAATTGCAAATTCAAACGGAAAAGAAATTTTTGATTATGAAGTTGTTGAGGCCTTTTGGATAGGTAATCAGCTACTTCAGAATGTTAAATTTGATGATCTTAAGAACTTTATCACTCATGATTTGGTAAAGGTTGGCCTTAAGAAGAATCACGCCATTCAACTATCAGAAAACCTTCCTAATAGTTTAGTCCCAAACCATCTTTTCCATGTTCTTTATATTCAGTTTATAACTGACAAAGTAAAAAGACATTTAGGGAATTTTGATAATTGCCATGTTGGGTGGGGCAGAGTAAAGCACGCTGGTGATAATTACCTTAAGTTGGACTATTTTCCTCTTCTAAAAAAATCCGGCCAATATTATATTGGTAAAGGTTCAAAAAAAGTTTTGAAAGGTTTTGTAAAAAACCCTTTAGCTGGGGATTTTGTCTCAACCCATTGGAGTAGTTCTATCCAAAAATTAACTGAAAGACAGGTTAGGAATTTAGAGTATTATTCTAACCTAAATCTAAAACATATAAACGAAACCATCAAATAATCACATGTGCTGGTTATACCTGAAGAAAATTTGAAAATAAGAAGAAAATTATAACGCAGTCATTTTTCCAAACTTACCAAGTGTAAGCTGGAGTTTACCCTGCCATTCATTAACATATCCATTTTCAATAGATACTTTGTCTCCTTCTTTTACTTTGTCAATATTCTCATTCCAAAGAACTAGATCAATCTCCCCGCTATCATCCTTTAGAGTGACATTTGCAACTTTCAATGTTCTTCCGTATTTGTTTATCTCTCTTGCCTCCCCTACTTTTACTACTTCAGCTTCAAGGGTGACATTTCCTGTTCCTGAACTTAATTCTTCAATTTTCATTTGAACCACTTTTAGCATTTAAAATAGTTGTTTTTATAAATGTCGCCTAAATTCGTGCTTTACACATATTTTTCTAATTTACACAACACCTAAACATTTTTATTTGTTTATTGTATATTCTCAAACCCATAATAGGATAGGTGAATACATGAAGGAAGCAAAACCATCTCCAAGCATAAGTTGGTTAACAGCAAAGCAATTATTATTCCCACGAGTTCTTAAAACACTTCAGGTTACCTATGGTGATTTACCTGGATTAGAAGTAATCGACATACAAGGCGAAGGGTTTCCTGAACCTGATGAAGCTGTTATACAAGACAGAACAAATGGCTGGAGCGTGTATTATAATAATCTAATGAAGCTCCATCCCATTATTCGAGTAACAGTTAATGGAATAAAAAAAAGAATAAGAGTTCCTGCGATTATAAACGCTGTTCTTGGTTATGATGAACAAAAGGGACTCTGGAATTGTATTTCTTTTCACATGATGAGAAAAGCATGACTTTTCTCATATTTAAACAGAACCGCGGAGGGGAGCGCCCCTCCTCAGTTTGAAGATCTTCCTGATCCTCCCCCAGAAAGCTCCCTGTAGCGGTTTAATTCCATCCAGTCTGTGACTGGTGGTCCCTGTGAACTGTGCATAGTGGAGGAATCCACAGCACGATTGTCCTTTGGACAATGTGCGCATTGTCGTGATCGACAATTGCGCTGTCAAAAACAAGTGCATGCCACTGGTCTTTGACCGGTGGTTTTTGACATGATGAAAGTAAAAAACTAAGCGTCATGGTACAAGTAAAATTCCCTTGGGTGAGGTCTTAAATTTATCTGATTTACCTCCTCCCTTTTTATTTCTATCCAGGTATCTATAACCTCTTTTGTAAATACATTTCCTTGAAGTAAGAATTCATGGTCATTTTCGAGGTTATCTAGAGCCTCTTCCAAACTGCCGGGCATTTTCTTTATTTTTGTAGCTTTATCTTTTGGCAACTTGTATATATTAATATCAAGAGGGTCACCTGGTGATGTTTTCTTCTTTATCCCATCAAGTCCAGCTAGCAACATTGCTGCAAATGCAAGGTAAGGATTGCATGTTGGGTCAGGACATCTGAATTCAACACGTGCTGCATTAGGATTCTCTAAAACAGGTATTCTTACTGCTGCACTTCTATTTCTATGGCTATAAACAAGATTTACAGGTGCCTCAAATCCAGGTACTAGACGTTTATAAGAGTTTGTTGTTGGATTTGTGATCGCAGCAAGGGCTGGTCCGTGTTCAATTAATCCACCTATATAATAAAGTGCTTCCTGGCTTAGTCCAGCATATCCATCGCCCCTGAAAACGCTGTTTCCATCTTTCCAAATGCTTTGGTGGGTATGCATTCCACTTCCATTATCATTGAAAAGTGGTTTTGGCATAAATGTTGCTACTTTGCCATGTTTTCGTGCTATATTCTTTACTACGTATTTATAGGTTTGTAGATTATCAGCAGATCTTACAAGCGAGTCATACCTAACTCCAATCTCACATTGGCCTGCAGTAGCAACTTCGTGATGATGTTTTTCAATTTTCAGGCCACATCTCATCATAGTTAATATCATGTCATTTCTTATTTCATGCAAGCTATCATGAGGGGCTACAGGAAAATATCCTTCTTTATGTCTAGGTTTATATGCAAGATTATTTCCAGCTTTTCCAGAGTTCCAAATACCTTCTGAAGAATCTATATAATAATATCCTGAATATTCATTTTGGTCATATCTAATCTCATCAAATATAAAGAATTCGGCTTCTGGACCCATATATGCAGTATCTCCTATTCCGGTTTCCTTAAGAAATGCTTCTGCCTTTTTTGCAATAACGCGAGGATCACGTGAGTAATACTCTTTTTTTATTGGATCATACACATCACAAATTACACTTATGCTTTTTGATGAAAAAGGATCTACGAAAACTGATGAATAATCAGGTTTTAAGCTCATATCGCTTTCATTTATCTCTTGAAAACCGCGAATACTAGAGCCATCAAAAGGTAAGTCATCATTACTGTTAAATCCCAGTGTATCACAAGGAACGGTAAAATGTTGCCATAAACCATGCAGGTCACTAAACTTTACGTCTACCAATTCACATTTTTCCTTTTCTATTAATTCTTTTACTGTTTGTTTGTTTTTTGTATTTTCCATCTAGCCACCCCTACCATTTATTTAGAATTATTACTAGTTTTGATGTATATTTATACTTTTCTTTGATTTTACAGAACAATTCACCATAGTATTTATAAATATATTGAACAAATGTTTTGTTTATTGAGGTTTTTGCTATGAAAACAAAACAATTAGACAAAATTGACGAGGAAATACTAAGGGAATTGAATCATAATTGCAGGCGATCATTTCGTGAGTTGTCAAAAGCAATTGGATTAAGTCCTGCTTCAATCATAGAAAGAGTCAAAAAACTTGAAAATTACAAAATAATTCTTGGGTATGGTGCAAAGATAGATTTCTATGAACTTGGCTATGATTTTATGGGTTTGATACAAGTTGACATAACAAAAGGCGCTTTGCTTTCTGTCCAGGAAAAGATAGCAAAACTGCCTGGAGTTGCTGCAGTTTATGATGTTACTGGTGAATATGATTCTGCTGTAGTTGTTTTATGTAAGAGCAGGGTAGAAATGAGTGCTTTAATCAAAAAAATTAACAAAATCCCCGAAGTCAGAAAAACAAATACGAACATGATTCTAAATGTTGTAAAAAGAATGAATGAGTTTGAAATCTAGTTAATCTTTATCTCTGTCACTATTTTGTATTGATTTTAGTTGATCATATGTTGCTCGATCAAATGCAGGGATTGTGGTGGATAAAAGATGTTTTGCCATTTGAGGTTTAAAATATAATTTTTTTGAACTACGTGTGTATGTTACTCCTATGTTTACTGGAGCAGTTAGTTCATCCATAAGTTTCACCCCTTCTTTTCTTCCATCAGCATGTTCTATTTTCCAGACCTGTGCAAGATCTACACCTGCATCAACTAGTATCTCCAATATTCTCCTCCCTTCCGGGCTTCTAATCCTTTTTTCAGTGCCATGAATATTTACAGTTACCCCTATTAATCTGATTTCTCTCACATCAACTTTTCGCGGTTCATCTCCATTTTGCATTCTTGATACTGTTTCTCTAAGTGCAGTGCCTACCATTCTTGTTTGTGGTCCAGACTCTTTGTATGCATAATGTGCAGCATCTCCCTCTTCAGCCCATTTATGCATTGTTCTTGTTTTTACTTGCCATTCAAATGGTGCAAATTTTATGGCTTCACCTCCATCTGAAGTATCAAGATGAATTGACCGGTATCCGTTTGCCTTTGGCTCTTGTATGTAATCCTTTGTAGAAGTAGTATGCCTTGTTATACCATGTCTTTCAAGTACCCTACCTATGCATCTTGGCAATATCCCTTGTTTTATCTTAGCAGCTGCTCTTTTTAATGAAGCTTCACTAGTACTCCCATTAAATCCATCAACTATAATCCTACCAGCTGCAAAGTCACTGCCAAATGTTTGAATTCCTGGAACTATAAACCGGGTTCCTGTTGCTATTCCACTAACTACTGAAGGTAGTATAGTTCCGTTAAACTCTAAATCTAAATGAGGTCCATTGCCAACGAATTTAGCGGTTTCCCCATCAATTAAAATAGAAACAGCATCTGATGGAAATATTCCATCAACTCTTGTTGGATCTCTAATATCAAGATCTATTTTTGGAGTTCCTGAGAGTCTTGCTGCAATTGCTCTTTTAAGTCTATCCTCAAATCTATTCTTTACTTTGAGTCCTAGGCTTCCAGGTGATTTTCCATTCTCTCTTATCTGCACCTCAGCTTCTATACCTTCTTTTCTTAGTTCCTTTTTAATTTCATCTCTTATTTCTCTAACTATTTGGTTGCTTAATTCTATCTCTGGTTGTAGTCTATCCATTTCGCATTCTACATATTCCCAAAAACCACCATATAATTCTTTTACTGTAAAGTCCTTTATCCTGCTTACAAGTCTAGGAAAACCAAAGAGGTCTGCAATATTTGCATAAAACATTGCTGATTCAGCTATATTCCTTTTTGTGGCGTCCCACCATTCTCTTTCTGGTATAACAATCTGTGTCCCTAAATCTGAACCTGTTACTAATGCAAAAACACCATCAGTATCTAATGCTGCCACATCAATAATCCGTGCAAGTAACGCCATACTTGGTCTTTCCCCTGCTTTTGGAGTGACAAGTTCTGAATAGGAGTCACCATCAAATCCTGGTTGTTGATCCAATACTCTAAATTTTTGGAAGGTTTCATGTTCTCTACCAAATACGGTAATATATTCATCTTCATATCTGTCACTTATTGGGTGACGAAGACAAGGTATCGCATAACCAATGTCCTTGAATATATGCCATAAAATTAAATCAACTAAAAGCAGGTTATGCCTTCTAGCTGCAGGTGTATTTAATTCTTCGGGTATTCTTTCTAGTGTTATAACATTATCTTTAATTGCATCTTCAATCGCTGGGTGAACATGCTGGTCAAAAGTTTGGACAAGTACTTTATTATCACTCCTTAAAACTACTTCTCGTGCATTTAGTATTCTTCTATCTACTACTTCTCTTCCTCTACGCAGTCTTAAGTTCATGATAATACACTATCTAAAACGATATTTAATTCTATCTGTATTAGGAGATTACGTCAATTGTACTAATACAATCTCTAGCTAAAAGTATATTAATGGGTGTCCCAAAATCAAGTTTTATGTTTCCTTGTCAAATCTCTCAAAAGTATCTTTCTCCTCTGCTTCTATGTCAATTATTTTTCCATTTGTATTTTTCAAATCTTTGAGTTGTTCCCGATTCAAATCATTTTTATCTTTTTTAGACTTTTGATCATTTTGGTTTCTAAAAGAATAATATTTTATCCTTTTCATTCCAAAAAACCATAGAATAATAAAAATAACGATTCCTACAACGCATATTGTTCCAAAAAAATCCCTTAACAAGACAAAGAGATCATTCACTATTTCAAATGCCATAATCAATCAATTTTGCTTTTTTTAATTCACGATAGTTTGAAGACCCAGTTAGTAAACATGCTGTTTTTAGTTGGCTAATCCAAGTTTCAATAACCTTTCTAAGTTTCCCTTCTTTCTGCGCTTTTAAGAAGGGATAAGCCGCACCACCAAGATCTGCGCCTAATGCAATTGCCTTTGCAATATCAATCCCACTTCTTATCCCACCAGACGCAATTAATGGCAGAATACCTTTGCACATTTTAATTGATTCAACAGTTGTTATTCCCCATTCTTCAAACCCAGGCGTAAAAGAACCTCTTAAGTACTCAACTTTGCTCCAGGAAGTCCCACCTGATCCAGAAACATCAACGTATCTAACTCCAGCATGTTTTAGTTTTAGGGCAACTTCTGTGCTTATTCCAGCCCCAGTTTCTTTAATAATTACCGGATATCCAAGATCTTTTGTTGTCGAGGTTATAGCATCTAAAACTCCTCTAAAATTCTTATCCCCTTCAGATTGTACTATTTCCTGTAAGGGGTTTAAATGGACAGCAAGTGCATCAGCATCTACTTCTTCCACCAAACTCCGAATAGTTGCTAATGGATATTTTGTAAGTTGGACTCCTCCAATATTAGCAATAATTGATATAGATGGAGCATATCTTCTAACATCATACGTTCTCTTTAAACTTTTATTTTCTATCATAGCTCTCTGTGACCCAAGTCCAAATGCTAAGCCATATTTTTCTGCTGTTTTTGCCAAATCTCTGTTTATATTTTCTGCACCTTTGTATCCGCCAGTCATTCCAGTTATAATAATTGGACAAGACAATTTTCTACCTAGAAAATCTGATGACAGATCAATTGAGTTAAAATCCATTTCTGGTAGGGAATTATGAATAAATTTTATACTATCAAATCCAGGTGAATTGGAGTATTGTACATTTTTTTGTAAGACTAATTCAACATGATCCTTTTTTCTGCTTTCTGTTTTCTTCATAATGAAATCATAATGCTTAATATATTAAATGCTTGCCCCTGCCTAAAATTAAACATTGAATAAATTTACGGTTGATTAATTTATAACAAAAAAAATTATGGCGCTCGGGCGCCATTCTTGGTTGTTATTTATGAATGCACTTGGCCAGCATCTATTAATCCCTTTCTTATAATCAAGAGTTTGTTGTTGTTTTAGGACAACGTCAGAGCACCAATAGTAGGGATTAGGAGTGTACAATTAGTCCCCCTCTATTTTGCAAGTGGGTATTTCTCCATGTACATCTGTGTTTGGAGTATTATTAAATAAGGAAGTACAAACAGGGAATTTACTAAAAGGACAACATACTGTGCAAAATCTGTAAATATAAAATCTGATAAAATCTTAACCAATGAAAGGATTACAAAACCTAATAATGCCCATAACAATACTAAGACTGGTTTTCTAATTGCAAGTCTTGAAGACCTTACAATTCCTCCTAGTGTGCTAGACTCATCAATCACTATTGCAGGTGCAATAAAAAAGAACAGAAATGCTAGTGCTCCTGTTAGCAATGGGTATAAATAGGTCTTTAAGGAGTTTTCAAACAACAACAATTGTATTGAAAGTACCAGTAATTGAAGTATTATCATAATCAAGAAGATTTTTGTTGCATATTTTGTGATCCCTTTTTTTATTTCAGAAGTTGTGTGTGTCCAAGTTCTTTTTGATTTTATAATCAGGTTAATATTAACTATTGCTTCTGATATAATAAATAATGAAATAAGATAAACAACACTAGTAAAAACAATATCAAAGAAGGATAATTCTGGTATACTTTGTGTTCTTACGTAAACCCCCCCAAGTGTCATATAAGTTGGGAGTGAAACAAGAAATGGAACCAAAGATGCTAAAAGAAATAGTGACGAGAAAACAGTTACAATTTTTATTCTCTTTAAATAGAATTTCCATGAGTAAGCGAATAGCCTTGAGACCATAGAATAATATTAGAAGACTAGTCTTTTAAATCTAGATATTCAACTGTTACCCATTTAAAAAATAATTATATTCAATTTGTTTGTTTCAGTGATTTTATGAAAACGTATAAACTCGAATCCGTAAAAAAAACCGGAGACATTGACGTATTTACTTTCTCACCGATTGATGGTAATCCACTGGAGTTTGTTCCAGGTCAGTTTGTTATGATATACCTAGGTGAGTTGAAACGAGCTTATTCAATTGCTTGTTCTCCAAGTTCTGCGAACCTAGTATTTGGTATAAAACTGATAAACGGTCAATTTACCAGTGAACTTCGAAAACTGAAAGTAGGTGATTGGGTTGATATGGATGGCCCACATGGTCATTTTGGTTACAAGAACCAAAAAAAATGTATTTTTGTTGCTGGTGGCTCTGCAATTACTCCATTTATCGGAATTTTGGAGTATATTAATGAGAATAAAATTGAAGGCGATTTTAAACTATTTTACAGCTCAAAAGAGCAAGAGGATATTTGCTTTCCTGAGTTTTTGAATGGTCTTTCTTCAAATAAGAAAATTCAGTGTGTTTTAACTTTAACTAGGGAAGACTCAAAAAATTGGAAAGGTGAACATGGTAGAATAAACGGTGAAATGATTAAAAAATATGTTAAAAACCCAGCCGAGTATACGTGGTATGTTTGTGGACCTACAAAAATGCTCCAAGACATCAAGGCTATTGCAAAATCTTTTGGTGCTATTGATATAAAAATTGAAGGCTGGGGATGATACTTCTTTTGTAAAAAAGTTTCAATTCATACTAAAGATATGTTTATAAACCCTTTTAACCATCAACTATAACATGAATAAAACAAAAAATGTACTTTTGCTTATTGAAGCTATCAAGAATACCACGAACTTAGTTGAAATAAGGGAAGCATTTAATAAAATCAGTGAAGTTGATTTTGAGGTTTATGAACTTAATCTTTTGTTGCCTGTGATCTATGGATTACAAAAAGATATTAAGTTAGATATTATTAAACGTGATGAGATCATTAGTGAAATAAATTCTATCTATTCTAAAATGTCCTCAAAAATTGGTTATAACTAGGTTTTATTGTACTCAATAAAATTTTTGAAATCTTTGATTGGAAAAATGGGCTAAGTCGCAAACATTTGAAATCTTTGATTTCAATTCTTTTTATCCTTCTGTTACCAAGCCATTTCCTAGAAGTATTCTTATTAAGTTTTTTCCCACTTCATATCCATATTCTCTACTTTCTTCAGCACCTCTAAAAGCTCCAAGTTTAATATGATCAAGTGTTCCATCTGAATTTGGATTCAGTAAAATCTTAAATCCCCTTCCTTCTACTAGCGCAACTGTTTGTGCTACGTTTTGTGCTTCAAAAGTTTCAAGTGCTTTATATGCTCTCATAGGTGCAAGCCTATTAAACAATCTTTCCATCTCTTGTTTTATCCAGCCTTTAATTGCCCTGAACCAAATTCTTGGGGTTGGGTACTTAACTAATCCCCTCTCTTCAAAATTGTCCATTTCTGTTTCTATTCTATCTCTTAATGATAAATATTCATACCCACTAGTGTTCATTGGATTTAGATTTGCTAAATTTACACCTATAATCAAACCCGTCTTACCCATCTTTTCTAGCAAATGTTCTGCAGTTAATACCGGTAAATATTCAGTTACCCCGCCGTCTTCAAGTGTTGCAAATGGTAGATTTAAACTGCTTGTTTTTAATCCGAGCCCTCTACCACTTAATCTTTCTGCACTAAAAGGAGATATAGTTGGTGGTGGTATAACCCCCTGTATTGAAGAAGATCCCCACACAGCTTGCCAGACTGGAATATCACTACTTAACGAAACTTCTCTGTTTAATGGACTAGCTTGACCAACCACGGTTTTTCCAAAATTAGTAGGTGAGTGGACGCTTGTAACTACAAATAAATCTGCAGTATCAGACATCTTCGCTTCTCCAAAAATATTCTTTAAATATCTGCCAAATCCGAATCCAATTACCCCAGCTCCTTTTGATAATATAAAAGTTATTAATCCCATTAGTGGATTGAACATACTTCTTAATTTTTTGATTGAAAATAACTCTTCAATTTCTTCAGATTTTTTTCCTGATGCAAGGGCCGCACCAGCTATTGCTCCAGCAGAAGTTCCTACAACTAAATCCGGCCAGAATTCCTCTTCACGAAGTGCTTGTATAAATCCAAGATAAAAAATTCCTTTTGCAGAGCCTCCAGAAAGTGCTAAAACTATTCTTCCTGGTTTCTCAGCTTCTTCGTTTCCTCCTATCCAACCTATTCTGGAACTAAATGGATTAGCCCTTATCTTACCACTTAAAACTTGTGGTAGTATATTTAATGCACCTCTTATTATCTCGTATGATATGAAAGCTCTACCTACTATACTACTTTCATACTCCCTAAATTTCTCATTCTTCTTTTTCTCGTACTCATCAAGAGTTTGGGCTTCCTCTAATCTAAAATTAATTCGTGAGATCGTTTCCATATAAATCTCATGCAGCATCTTAAGTAAATTTATTGTTACTTTTTTGATTCCGCCATCTTTTTTGAATAATTCGGCCTTTGTTTTGTTATTACTTCTTAAAATTTCGATAATTCTCGGTCTGTCGCCTTCTGCGATTGCCCTTGCAAGATCCACAATCAAAATATCTTGATGATGTGTATCAACAATTGCTTCTCTTATCGTTCCAATTCTTTCAAATATCCTTCTTCTTTTGTTTGGATCTATTTCGGGCATAGCCCTCTTTGGGCTTTTTACCGAAACCCCACTCATATTTATTAATTATGTTAGGAAGTGTTTAAAACTAGATCTACCTTCTATTTATTTACAGTTTCTCTAACAAATTCTACAAATTCTTTATAGCCATCCAACTAAGTTTTTCGGATTAGGAATTTTGTTTTTCAGAGGTTGGATGGCTCCCGAGTGAACGGAGTTCACTGGGTATTAGGGAATTCCATTCCCTATATCCCTTTACTAAAAGTAAAGAGGACCCATTGAACGTAGTTCAATTGGGAGCTTTGATCCGGATTTCTTTTCTGGATCAGTATAACATCTTTTTCAGTTGTATCAAATGAGGTTATCCACCTAACTATACTCCTATTTCAATCAGCAATATTTAAAATATGTAAATAGACTATCTGTTTATGTATAAACTGATAATTCTTTTAGTGTTAGTTGTGCTAGTTGTTGTTTACATCTATGCTCAAAAACCAAACGATGAAGGATTCCACATTCATGCAGACTTTAAAGTTTATTTGAATGGAGAGGAATACAACTTTTCTCAGGAGAAGTACATGAGCGAAAGTAGCCTTACACCAAGCCCCTTTGTTCATTTGCATGGTATTAATGGGGAAGTGATACATGTACATGCTGAAGGAGTGACAGTTGGAGACTTTTTTGACTCATTAAAAATAAAATTTAACGAATCATGCTTTGTTTTAGGTGAAGGAACTGAGTATTGTAGAAATAACGATAAACGTTTAGAGATGTATATAAATGGGAACTTAAACAACCAATTCCAGAATTATGTAATCCAAGATCTTGACAGAATTCTAATCACTTATGGCAATCCAACTTCTGAAGGAATACAAAACCAATTAGGGAAGGTAACTGATAACGCCTGTATTGAATCTAGAAAGTGTCCTGAAAGAGGCACTCCAAGTGAAGGCAGTTGCAGTAGTGGGACAGTTTGTATTGTGGATTAAATATTAACTTCTATAAAGATGAGTTCTCATAACTTTTTTCAAGCCCATAAACCCTATCAAAATCCTTTATTTGTTCTGGTTTAATCCATTTGAACTCAGTATGCTCCCAATCAAGTTTTACTTCAGGTTTTTTATTCAATTCAATTAGTATTGGGTGCACTACCCATGTTTTTTTTATTTTTGTGACCCTGTATTCATTTCCAATATTAATTGAACTAATATCCCCCTCTCCAAATCCTAACTCTTCTCTCACCTCTTCCAAAATTTTTTCTTTAAGTGGTTTTATCTCATCTAAATATCCGGATACAGTATTCCATTTACCCTTAAATGACCCAACTTTGTCACTTCTCTTTAGTAATATTATCTCGTCTTTATACCTTAAGAAAATGCTCATAACCAGACAAGTCTTAGCATTAGAATAGTCAATTCTCCCATCTGGGAATTTTGGTAATTTTCTTGATATCTTAGTTATTTCATTCATTATCTTTTGTTCTTCCATAAAAATTTCACCACATAAAACATCTACCCAAATTCCTTTCCTTCAAACAACTCTTCTTTAAAGAAGTCATATTTTCTTTTTAATAATTCATCGCTCTCTGCACTTTCTCTAAATTCATTTCCCGCAAGAATATAATACATAAAATGTTGTGCAAAATTCTCAGCATCATTTGCTGTTGAATAAACATCCATATACCCTTTTGGTGGTTCAACTAGATTTGGATTATACTCAAAATCCACTTTGAAAACATCATTCCTTTCTACATCTAAGTTCTTCCAAAGATTTTTAGGATCATAATAGATACCTCTTATCCCATGATAATCTAAGATATGCCCAAACTCATGAACTGCTTGTTCGCTCGTTAATGTTTGTTCAATAATAGTGCCTTTATTCATACCACTTAAAATGCCTTGATCAGGCCAACTTCCTAAAACGCTATATCCTCTGCCATACTGATGGCTTATATAAATAGTTTTCCCATCCATTACCCTAAGAAGATCATCTGGTATTTTATACAATCCATCTGCAACTTCTAAAATATTCGGCACATCTTTTGGATCAAGGAAATCTCCGTCTTTTGAACCATTATAATAAAAATCGTTTACTGTTTTGTTAACTCCAACTATCTCTATATTATGGTCTTCTGCCCATTCTAAGAATTCTTCAATCTCTTTTTCTTGTGTTTCACTCGTTTCACTCTGTTGCTCGGTTTCTTCTTTGTAAATACTAGTAATATTCCCAAAGCTATCTTCTGTTTTGTTAATTTTTTGTTTTTCGATTTCTTTTTCAACTATTGTCTTTTGTGTTTTATTAATCTCTTGGTTTATTTGAGATTTGGGTTCTGTCTTCAAATCTGAATCTCTCAATTTTTCATATATGTACTCTGATTGCGGCAAATCATCTTTTGTTTTTATACAACCACTAAAAATTAGAAAAATAACTAATATCAACAGCAATTTTTTTTTCATATTAATAATGAATTACGAACTTATATTAATTTTGTGTTCAACACCTAAAATATACCTTTAAAAATTAATTGATTTAATGTTTGTACCTTTATTATAATTAATAAATTACAGGTGAAGTTTATGAGCGAGAAAACAATTGATGTTATGGTACAAGGTGGAAAGGCAACACCAGGCCCACCTTTAGGTCCAACTCTTGCGCCAATGGGCGTAAATGTTTCAGGAGTTGTTGCAAAAATTAATGAATCAACAAAAGCTTTTGCAGGTATGAATGTGCCTGTTAAGGTTATTGTTGATACTGGAACAAAACAGTTTAGGATTGAAGTCGGCTCTCCTCCAGTTTCTGAACTTCTTAAAAAGGAAGTTGGTATTGAAAAAGGCAGTGGAAATAAAGATACTGTTGCTGGAAATATCTCATTTGAGAAAATTGTTTCAGTTGCAAAGAGAAACAACAAATCACTTGGAAAAAACCTTTCTGATAGAATAAATGAAGTTTTAGGCACTTGTGTTAGCCTAAACCTTAAGGTAGATAACAAATCAGCACGTGAAGTTATCAAGGAAGTTAAAGATGGCAAGCATAACTCTTTGATGAATTGAGAATATATTTAAATACAACAGGAGAATCTTAAACATGAGGTATCATAAGCCTGGAACACTGTTCCAGATTGACGGAATTTTCAATTCCATCAAGATTTTATTTCTTTTTTTGATCTTAATTTATAGTGTATTTGCTGAGGAATTATGGACTTATTCTACTGAATCTTCTGTAAAATACCTTCTTTCTTATACTGATAATCTAGTTGCTTTAACTGAAAATGGTCATATACACAATATTCGACTTTCTACAGGTAAAAAGATATGGGATGTCGGAACTGCTAAAAATCTTGTGGAACCTAGAGTTTTCGACGGAGATCTTGTAGTGGCAAGCAATAATGGGAGAGTATGGAGATTAAATAAGGATGGTGTAGTTGTGTGGCAAAGGGATATTATTCTGGTTGAGGGACCAGTAAATCTTTTTGGAATCGAAGTTTCAGGTTCCAACATTTTTGCTACAACAAATTATGGATTACTTATGTTAAATCGTGATGGAAACTATAGTTTAACCTATCCTAGGAACAGTTCAATTGTCACTCCCCCTGCGATTTCAGGTACCCAGATTGTTTTTGGTGCAGATGATAATTTAGTTGTTCTAAAAAATACAAACTCAGAAAAATGGGTAAAAAAAGTTTCTCCTTTTTGGCTTTCACGTCCAGTTATTGATGGAAACAATGTATATATCGGGGCATTAGACAATGTTTTGTATAATTTCCAGCTTTCTGATGGATTTGAAAATTGGAAATATGAGACAAGAGGTTGGGTCCTTGGCGATGTTTTAATAGACAATAATGTTTATATTGCAAGTAATGATGGCGTAGTCTATTCTTTAACTAGAGCTGGAAAGCTATCTTGGAAAGCACAAACTAGTGAAGGCATAAGTTTGGCTCCAACAATTGGTTTTGTTGCAGGCAAAAAATCAATTATTGTTGGAAGTGATGATTTGTATGCTATTGATCCAAATAACGGCGAAATAATCTGGGTATACGATTCAAAGTTTGATATTAATGATCTAATAACTATTGATTCGAGAGGTACAACATATATCCTCTCCGGATCTAAAGACAATGCTGTTACTGCGTTTCAAGTTGATCGCACGTGCACCATAGAATTTCCTACTGAAACGGATGTGCTTGGATATAAGGAAATAAAGGTTAGGGGAAAGGTTGCTTCTAATTTTGCCAGTCCTCAGGTTGCAATAAATGCCAATGGCGTTCAATTAGCAAAAGCGAAAATAAATGGGAACCATTGGGAGTATAATCTCGATCCAAGTAAATTGAACTCAGGCAGTAACATTCTTTCTTGTGCTGTAAGTGATAGTAGTGGTTCTGAAACTGTAACTGAACTTTTTGTGAAACGCGACTCTAAACAGAACAAAGGCAGGTTTATTATAAGTTCACCTCAAGTAGTAGCTACTGATAAGGAATTTGTTGTCCATGTTTCTGATGGGGACGATAGTAAACCAGTTGAAGATTTTAAGGTTGACATTGAGGGTACTGAAAGAACAGAAACAGGGAATTTTTCAGTCTCACTTTCGAGTGTTGGAAAACATTCTTTAGTTTTTTCTAAAATTGGTTATGATGATTTTACTCTTACAGTTGAAGCTAAATCACCTAATGATACCAGTCAGTTAATACTGCCTATTGCTGGAGGCGTAGTTGTTTTGCTAGTTATTGTAGTTGTTTACTTTAAAGTTTTGAAAAAGAAGAAGTGATATTATATACTTTTACGGTTGATTCCGAATCGCGAAGGGGAGTGAACAAGTTCACTTCTGGCAAACATTCTGTTTGCCATGGAATGCGAGAAAGGAGAGTTAAGCTAGAAATCTAATTCAGATTCTCCTGCGGTAATTTCGCTTACCCAATCTACATCATCGTTCAAAACAAGTTTTATGAAAGCCTTTGCTTCTTCAACCCTTTTTGGATCTTCGGATTCCAGATCTTCAATTTTTGCTTGGCAAAGGGCGCGCATCGCTTCAGATCTAGTTACTGATCCATAGTCCAAAGGATTTTCTGGTGAATTGTCATCAGGGACCCATCCTAAAAGAACTTGTTCAAGAACTTCTGTGCTAAGTGATTCTATTCGCACAAGCTCATCAACGAGGCGAGCAGTCAAAATAAATCCACTATCAACAATGTCACACATTTCATATTCTGTTAACATATTATATACTTCTATAAGAATTCGTGTTCCCTCTTCATCACTGGCAGCTCCTGTTCTCAATTTTTGAACTATTGTTACAAATACTTCACGTGCTGCTTCAATTTCCAGTGTTCTTATACTTGGTATTTCATGCTCTTCAATTTCTCTTTTTCTAAGGTCATCTTTAAATTTTGCTAACCTCTCTTCAGCAGTTTGCTGAATGTCTAAAAGTGTTTCACTAAATATTGGTCTGCGTTTTTCATTAATTTCTAATGCTAGTCTATTAGCAGCTTCTTCTGCCACTGGCCTATCTATCCTTGTGGTTCTATCAAAATACTCTGAAACATCACTATAAGTTTCTGAAGCATCTTTAGAAATTACATCTGTAACTGCAGATATCTCTTCTAGGCATCCAGTATCAAGTAATGGTCTTTCTTCTTCGAACTCAATTTTAGCCCTTTCAGGATGACGTGTTGTTTTTGCAAGCCGATCTGCTGTTTCTTCGCTACGCATTCTTCTAGATATTTTCTCCATTTCTCCTTTTCTATCAATAGCGCTAATTCTAGTCTTCAATTTCATATATATTATTACCAAAGATAAATATATAAATGTTTTGATTTATGGTTGTATATGTATAATTTGAGATTGTTGCATGGCACAGACAAAGTGACCGTTCAATTTTTTATGAATAAGACAGCAAACACTACTCTTATTGCAAATACGTGTTCAAATAAGTAGTTACAATTCAATTATTCTTGCTTTACGATCTAAACTATTCAGAAATTTTTCGAATTCTTTCTTGCTTAAAGACACTGATGCAGTATTTACATTGGGATGAAAATTAACCATCTCCGCATCCTTTACATTATTA